>NZ_PSVG01000040.1:0-6190 GCF_002930885.1 Rathayibacter sp. AY1F2
CGTCTCTATCCGCCGGTACTAACCACCCCGTTCCTCACGTCGACCGCGCGGACGAGCATGTGAGAACGACCCCTACCGGCCGTCCGGTCGACCATCCCCTACCGGAACGGCTCTTCGGTCGTGCTCTCGCTGTTGATCGGAGTGGTGGCGGCGTCATCGCTGGCGTGATGCGCTCCGACTTCGACCTTGTGCTCACGCTCCGGTGTTCTCCGGAGTTCGCTGACGATGACTCCGGCGACGATGAAGGCGGCGCCGACGAGGGATGTGATGAGGATGCGTTCGCCTGCGGCGGCGCCGACAATGCCGGCCCAGACGGGCTCGCCCGAGTAGATGATGGTCGCGCGGGTCGGAGACACGGATCGCTGCGCCCAGTTCATGCCGAACTGGATCGCGGCGCTGGATGCCGCCATGAACAGGGCTGCGCCTAGCCACACCCAGGAGAACTCCGGGATCTGCTCCCCGGTGATCGGCATCGCTACGAGCCCGAGCGCCCCGGCGACGAACAGCTGCACGATCGTCGTGCCGGCGATATTGACCCGGCCGGCGAACGCGCCGATGAGGATCACCTCGGCCGCGAACGCGAACGCGCTGGCGATCGTCGCGATCTCGCCGACGGAGAGGCCGACGGAGATGGCGGAGGGGCCGGCGAGGAAGACGAGGCCGATGACGGCGAGTCCGGTTCCGGCCAGGGCGAGGCCGCTCGGCCGGCGGCGGAGCACCGCCCACTGCAGCAACGGGACGAGCGGCACGCAGAGGGCGGTGATGAACGCGGAGGTGCTGCTGTTGACTGTCTGGAGGCCGAACGTCTGCAATCCGTAGCCGAGGAAGATCGCGGCTCCGATGGCGGTGCCCGCGACGAGCTCGGCCAGGCCGATCTTCCGGAGGGCGGAGCGGAACACGAGGGAGCAGATAGCCGCGGCCGCGAGGAAGCGCAGCCCGACGAAGAACATCGGACCGGTCGTGGTGACGGCCACGTGCACGACGAGGAACGTCGCGCCCCAGAGGGCGGTGATGGCCATGAGCACGAGCTCAGGGCGGGTCGGGCGCAGCGCGGCTGCGACTCTCGAGAAGCGCATGACTCTCCGGACGTCGTTCAGGGGTGGGATCGGTGTGGCGACACGGCTGCCGTGTCGGGGATCGAGCCCGGGTCAAATCCCGGTGTCTGAGGGGTCGTCATCGCATGATGCGGCCTTCGGTGAAGGGCGCTGGGTGGTATCGCCTGCGCCGGCGTTCGGCTCGTACACCGAGAGCGAGAACCGTGCGGTGCTGTCGCCGGCGTGGGCGTAGATGTGAGGGGAGTCGCCGGGGAAGGTGATCGCATCGCCCGGGCTCAGCTGGAACTCGTCCTCTCCGACCGTGAGGGCCACGGTGCCTTCGTGCACGTGCAGCAGCTCGCGCGTTCCCCGCGTGTGCGCCGTGCTGACGTGTCGATCGCCGGGAGCCAACTCCCACTCCCACAGCTCCACGAGGTCCGGGGGTCGGGTGGTGGCCACCAGCAGCCCCCGGCCGCCGTTCTTTCCAGTCCAGAGCTGCGCGGCCTGACCGTCGCGGGTGACCTTGACCAGGTGCGACGACGGCGCCTCGACCAGCTCGGACACGGCGATCCCGAGCGCGTCACTCAGTGCCACCAGGGTCGCGATGCTGGGGTTGGTCTCGCCCTGCTCGACCTTCACGAGCTGGCGGCGACTGACCTCCGCGTCGGCGGCAAGCCGATCGAGTGTCCACTTCCGCGCCTGCCGGGCGCGGCGCACGCGCTCACCGATCGCGACAGCCAGCAGCTCGCTTGAAGTACCCATGAGTGCATTCTAGGGCACTATGCGTGCACCGCGAGCGGTTGGGTCTGGTTCTGCACTTTTCGTGGTCCGGTTAGGGATCCCCTATCGGACGCTCACTAGACCAGCTCCGTACGGGACGACGCGAGCGCTAGTCTACTCGCCGTGATCCTTGATCTAGAGCCCGGCGACGCGCGGTGGGCGGCCGCTCTTCCCGTCCTCCGCGAGCTGCGGCCCCATCTCACTGACGAATTGCTCGAGCTGGTACTGCGAGAAGGCGCGCCCCAAGGTCTCCGCTTCACCGCTCTACTGCAAGACGATCGCTGCGTGGCTGTCGCCGGCTGGCGAGTAGTCGTCAACACGAGCGCCATCAGGAAGCTCTACATCGATGACCTGTCCACCGCCGCCGCCGAGCGATCCCACGGCCACGGTGCGGCACTCCTAACCGCGCTGGCGGAGCGCGGTCGGGAACTGGGGTGCAGCGCGATCGAGCTCGACTCCGGCGTGCAACGCTTCGAGGCGCATCGCTTCTACCTGCGCGAACGGATGGACATCACCGCCCATCACTTCGCTCGACGGCTCGACCAGTAAGAGCAACGTGCGTCCTCCCCGCACCGTTCGGTAGAGGATCCCCCTACGGGACAGTCATCTAAGCGGAGACCCCGCCGACTGGCGGGCCGTCGTGAGTCGCGCGTACATGAACATGTCACGGGGCTCGCCTCCGATCCGCTCCCAGCTGCGGAGCAGTCCCTCTCGCTCGTAGCCGGCCGACTCGGCCGCACGCCAGGATCCGGTGTTCCACGGTTCGACGTACAGCTCGAGTCGGTCGAGGGCGTCGAGCTCGCGAGCCCAGGCGGTGAGGATCTCGAGCGCTTCCGCGGCGTAGCCGCGGCGGCGCTGTGACGGGAGCACCCAGTAGCCGATGCTCGCCCGCGCGCCGGCGGTGCTGAGGGGGAAGAGGCCGATGTGCCCGACCGCGGAGTCGCTGTCGTCCGCGATGGCGAAGACGTAGGCCGACCGGTCGCGGATGCGGGCGCTCTGCCGTTCCACGAACGCGAGCGCTTCGCCCGGATGGATCGTCGTCGGAACGGTCGTGATCGTCGGAATGTAGTGGTCCTTCGACGCCTCCTGCACGGCGGGCACGTCTGATGCGCGCCAGGCTCGCAGATGCAGTCTCGGCCCGGTCAGCTCGGGCAGCTCGAAAGGCTCGACCTTCATGCGGTCGATGCTTCCACAGCCCCGCGCACTGGTCAGCGGTGCTGCACCCAGATGTTCGGCTCCACGTAGATTCCCTCGTCCGCGTCGTGGTCGACGTGCAGCGTCGAGAGACCGCCTGGGATGACGTACTCCCCCGACTTCGGCAGGGCCATCCCGGTCCACTCCTCCCACTGGGCGACGGTGCCGGTCATCACCTGCGACCGCGGGGCGACGTCGAGGACGCTCGCGCCCATCCGCACGTGCGTGCGCAGCCACGGGTCCAGCGGTAGCCCGTCTTCTCGGATCCACGCCGCGTAGACGTCAATCGGGGTCAGCGGGTAGCGCGGCTTCATCGTCGGGCGTAGCGGCACGATCACGTGGTCGTAGCCGGCGGTGACGCTGAGGTCGCGGAATGCACCGAGCAGCGTCCCGGCGAGCCCGGCGCCGGTCCGATCCGGGTGCACCTGCGCGCTGCAGACGACGAGGGTCGTCGCCTCGCCCTCCTCCTCGAGCGCCCGGCGGAGCGAGTCGCCGTACCCCGCGGGTAATCCCTCGCGGGTGCCGTCCCACCGGATCGGCACCGCCCAGCCCGCAGCGACCGGCACCTCCTCATCGAGGACCACGAGCTCGAACCGGGTGAACCGCTCGCGCACCTGCGGCAGGTACTCCTCCGCGAGCCGGTCGGCGGAGATGAACGCCGGCCACCCCGAGCTGAACAGCACCTCCATCTGGACCTCGTCGCGTGGGCGCGCGTTGAGTACTTCTACTGACGTCATGGTCACAGTGTGGTCTGACGATGGCCGTCGAGACGTGCGGTGGCGGCGATCCGCGCTGCAGCGTCCAGCCCGCCTGACGCTCGGGCAACAAGTCGGCGCAACGCCGGGCCCGCCACCCCTGGCGGGTCGCTACAGTGAGCCGCATGGGCTGGGGAAAGAAACTTTGGAATTGGTTGACTGAGGACGCTCCGCTGAGCCCGGCTCCAACACGGACCTATCAGCTCAAAGAGGTTTTCACCCCAGGTCGGCCAGCTAATAAAGGCTTCGTAAATAGACCGCAGCAAGAAAGCGATTTCAATAGCCTCCTTGATGATCCGGGCACGCAAATTCTAGTGTGGGGCGAGTCGGGTGCAGGTAAGAGCTCACTCGTCTCTAACGTCCTAAAAGCTAGAGAGCAAGAGTTCATCACCACGCGCTGCACCTCAACAACGACTTACGATGACATTTTGTCGTCCGCTTTCGAGCAGATCGGCGCAATGATCAGATCGAGCGAGAGTACGCAAGAAACTAGGTCGACAAGTTCAGGTGTCGAGATCGGCGGGTCCCAGTCCCCTGTCACAATTAGTGGCAACGCGTCGTTCGAGGGAACACGTGGCGACGAGTACAGTCGAGTAGTCTCCGCTCAGTTGACGGCGGAAATGCTGGCGCCTCGTCTTGGCGCAAAAAAACTTGTGTGGATGATCGAAGATGTTCACAAGGTATCCGCGGCCGAACGAGCGAAGCTGGCTGACGCGATGAAGGTATTCAGCGACGAGTCACCTCGATTCGAGGACCTGCGAATAATTATCCTCGGCGTGGCCGAAACGGCAGGGGACATTCTGCGGGCGCCCTCCAACATGAGCGGTCGCCTCGCGGATGTGCGGATACCGCCGCTGAGGGACGACGAGCTCGGCGTGTTGCTCGACATGGCAAAAGAGCTGTTGAACGTTGATTTTTCGACCGTTCGCTCCCGAATTATCGCCCACTCGGTAGGCGTCGCCAGCATCACGCATGCGCTCGCGCGGGAGTGTTGTATCGCGCTCGGAATCCGGGAGACGGCTGCCACTCCTATTGGGGTCACGCACCAGGCTCTCGAGCAAGCGAAGGGCGCTTACTCACGCACGAGAAGCGGAGTCATGAAAGCCGACTTCGACAAGGCCTTAGAAGTCACGCAAACGCGAAAGTATCACAACTACGCTATCATTCTGCGCGCTATCGCGTCTCTTCCGGAGCGCGGCGCCACTCATGCCGAGATTTATGCGCGAATCAGAGAGAGTCACTCGGAGTACCCCGCAGGCAACTTGACACAGTACCTTCGCAAGCTTCAACTACCGGAACGAAGCGCTCTCATCAGAAAGACCTCGGAGGGCTTGTTCCGATACGACCAGCCACTTCAGCATGCCTACGCGATTCTCCGCTTCGATCTTCCGGTGAATTCCGATTGGGCATCTGGTCTGACCGTCACCGAAGAGGAGAAGGAATCCGCGGTGCGCCAAGCGGCTGAAGAAAATCTAGAAGCGCCGGAATACGACGAAGACGAATAAACCTCGATCAGGCTGGAAGATCTGTCTGCGGCATCGCCGTGGACACGTCCAGGATCCAGTGGGAGGGTGGGCGCATGTCGAAGCCTCGGACCAAGCTCGCGCGTGCTGCGCTGATCAGCAACGGGATGGTCTGGTTCGGGCTGTCGTTCATGCTCTTCGCGATCGCCGGCGAGCAGACGTACGCGGCGTTCACCGGTGAGTGGTTCAACGTGCTCGGGTGGGTGCTGATCGTCGCCGTAGCGGCCGGCCTGGCGGTGGTCGGTGTGATCGAGAACCGGAATATCCGGGCGGGGAAGAAGTACAAGCCGCGTCCTCGCCGCTGACTACCGCTCGAGCGTCGGTGGCCGTTCCACGCGCGTGGCCGGGGGGTCGAGGGGGCTCTCCCCCTCGTGCGGGCCGGCCCGTTTCGGGTCGGCCCGCGGCGCGCGCTCAGAGCGCGAGCGTGTGGAGGATCAGGGTGGTGGAGCCGATGGGCTTTCCAAAGTCGGTGTAGTCGAGGGTCGCGCGGCGGTTGCTGATGAGGTCGAGGGCGATCAGCTCCTCCTCGGACTCGTCCGTCATGTCGCCGGGCTCCTCGTCCCATTCGCGGAGGACCTGGCGGTCGGCGTCGAGGACTTTCCACAGTCCCCAGACGTGGGCGATGGGGCCCGTCGTCTCGTACTTGAAGACGAGGGCGGTCGCGGTGGGCCAGCCGTAGGCGGCCGCGGCGACGATCAGCGCTCGCGCTGCGGCGGCGGTCGCTTCGGCGTCGCCGGACGCGGCCGCGGCGTCGACGGCGACCTCGGCCGCTCGCAGCGTCGGGTCCTCCTGGTACGGGTCGAAGCGGTGGGCGGGGCGGGGTGCGGTGGTCGTGGTGGTCATGGTCGGGCCTTCCTGTGCAGCAGTGGGAGAAGAGGAGGGGCGGGACCGGCGCGAGCCGGTC
>NZ_PSVG01000041.1:0-5423 GCF_002930885.1 Rathayibacter sp. AY1F2
GGTTAAACAGCGATGGCCACCCATTTCTGGGTGGCCATCGTGAATGGTGTCCGGCGGTGTCCTACTCTCCCACAGGGTCCCCCCTGCAGTACCATCGGCGCTGAGAGTCTTAGCTTCCGGGTTCGGAATGTGACCGGGCGTTTCCCTCTCGCTATGGCCGCCGTAACCCTGGCGACACACGCACCCGAGGGCACATGGTCAAATCTGGGTTACACGCCGTGCGTGTATTCAATTGTTCCGCTCCTCCCGAAGGAGGATGCGGGGTGCCCGTCTTCTGGGAACCACAAAGTGGACGCAAGCAATCTCTGACCACTCCTACCAGCCTTTACAACGGTATGAGTGTAGTGATTATCAAGTTATCGGCTTATTAGTACCGGTCAGCTCCGACAGTCTTTAGTCCTGTCTTCCACATCCGGCCTATCAACCCAGTCGTCTGGCTGGGAGCCTCTCCCCCGAAGGGATGGAAATCTCATCTCGAAGCCGGCTTCCCGCTTAGATGCTTTCAGCGGTTATCCGTTCCGAACGTAGCTAATCAGCGGTGCTCCTGGCGGAACAACTGACACACCAGAGGTTCGTCCATCCCGGTCCTCTCGTACTAGGGATAGATCTTCTCAAATTTCCTGCGCGCGCAGCGGATAGGGACCGAACTGTCTCACGACGTTCTAAACCCAGCTCGCGTACCGCTTTAATGGGCGAACAGCCCAACCCTTGGGACCTACTCCAGCCCCAGGATGCGACGAGCCGACATCGAGGTGCCAAACCATGCCGTCGATATGGACTCTTGGGCAAGATCAGCCTGTTATCCCCGAGGTACCTTTTATCCGTTGAGCGACAGCGCTTCCACAAGCCACTGCCGGATCACTAGTCCCGACTTTCGTCCCTGCTCGACTTGTCAGTCTCACAGTCAAGCTCCCTTGTGCACTTACACTCGCCACCTGATTGCCAACCAGGTTGAGGGAACCTTTGGGCGCCTCCGTTACTCTTTGGGAGGCAACCGCCCCAGTTAAACTACCCATCAGGCACTGTCCCTGAACCCGATTAGGGTCCGAAGTTAGATATCCAGAGTGACCAGAGTGGTATTTCAACAATGACTCCACGAACACTAGCGTGCCCGCTTCAACGTCTCCCACCTATCCTACACAAGCCACACCGAACACCAATACCAAACTATAGTAAAGGTCACGGGGTCTTTCCGTCCTGCTGCGCGTAACGAGCATCTTTACTCGTAATGCAATTTCGCCGAGTTCGCGGTTGAGACAGCTGGGAAGTCGTTACGCCATTCGTGCAGGTCGGAACTTACCCGACAAGGAATTTCGCTACCTTAGGATGGTTATAGTTACCACCGCCGTTTACTGGGGCTTAAATTCTCAGCTTCGCCTTGCGGCTAACCGTTCCTCTTAACCTTCCAGCACCGGGCAGGCGTCAGTCCGTATACATCGTCTTGCGACTTAGCACGGACCTGTGTTTTTAGTAAACAGTCGCTTCCCACTGGTCTCTGCGGCCATCGAACGCTCCCGGAGCAAGTCCGTTCACGCCTCAGGCCCCCCTTCTCCCGAAGTTACGGGGGCATTTTGCCGAGTTCCTTAACCACGATTCTCTCGATCTCCTTAGTATTCTCTACCTGACCACCTGAGTCGGTTTGGGGTACGGGCAGCTAGAACCTCGCGTCGATGCTTTTCTTGGCAGCATAGGATCACCGATTTCGACTTGCGTCTACCCATCAGATCTCAGGCTATATGAACGACGGATTTGCCTATCGTTCGCCCTACATCCTTAGACCGGGACAACCATCGCCCGGCTCGGCTACCTTCCTGCGTCACACCTGTTAATACGCTAAACGCACCAGCACGGGGTCGTACGCTAGGCCCAACGCTTCACCCCAAAGGGATCCATCAAAGGGATTCAGATACTTAGCACTACTGGATTGTCTTGGGCGGTTCTTCGCCGGTACGGGAATATCAACCCGTTGTCCATCGACTACGCCTGTCGGCCTCGCCTTAGGTCCCGACTTACCCAGGGAAGATTAGCTTGACCCTGGAACCCTTGGTCTTCCGGAGGACGGGTTTCTCACCCGTCTTTCGCTACTCATGCCTGCATTCTCACTCGTGTGGCATCCACGGCTGGTTCACACCGCCGCTTCACTCGCCACACGACGCTCTCCTACCCATCAACACGGCTGGACCACGAAGGCCTACCACTAATGTCAATGCCACAACTTCGGTGGCGTGCTTGAGCCCCGTTACATTGTCGGCGCGGAATCACTTGACCAGTGAGCTATTACGCACTCTTTCAAGGGTGGCTGCTTCTAAGCCAACCTCCTGGTTGTCTGTGCAACTCCACATCCTTTCCCACTTAGCACGCGCTTAGGGACCTTAGTTGGTGGTCTGGGTTGTTTCCCTCTCGACTATGAAGCTTATCCCCCACAGTCTCACTGCTGCGCTCTCACTTACCGGCATTCGGAGTTTGGCTGACGTCAGTAAGCTTTTGGGCCCCATCGGCCATCCAGTAGCTCTACCTCCGGCAAGAAACACGCAACGCTGCACCTAAATGCATTTCGGAGAGAACCAGCTATCACGAAGTTTGATTGGCCTTTCACCCCTATCCACAGCTCATCCCCTCCATTTTCAACTGAAGTGGGTTCGGTCCTCCACGACGTCTTACCGTCGCTTCAACCTGGCCATGGATAGATCACTTCGCTTCGGGTCTAGACCCTGCGACTGAATCGCCCTATTCGGACTCGCTTTCGCTACGGCTGCCCCACACGGGTTAACCTCGCCACAGAGCACTAACTCGCAGGCTCATTCTTCAAAAGGCACGCCGTCACCCCTACAAGGAGGCTCCGACGGTTTGTAAGCAAACGGTTTCAGGTACTATTTCACTCCCCTCCCGGGGTACTTTTCACCTTTCCCTCACGGTACTTGTCCGCTATCGGTCATCTGGGAGTATTTAGGCTTATCAGGTGGTCCTGACAGATTCACACGGGATTTCTCGGGCCCCGTGCTACTTGGGATACTCTTCACGCCATAACACCATTTCGACTACGGGGCTCGCACCCGCTCTGGCCAGGCGTTCAAACCTGTTCGTCTATGATGCGCTGTAACGTTCACCGGCCGGCAGACCGGAACGAAAAGTCCCACAACCCCGGCCATGCAACCCCTGCCGGGTATCACACATGACTCGGTTTAGCCTCTTCCGCGTTCGCTCGCCACTACTGACGGAATCACTGTTGTTTTCTCTTCCTGTGGGTACTGAGATGTTTCACTTCCCCACGTTCCCTCTACCCGCCCTATATATTCAGGCGGGAGTCACCAGGTCACCACAAGGGGCCTGGCGGGGTTTCCCCATTCGGAAATCCTCGGATCACAGCTCGTTTATCAGCTCCCCGAGGCTTATCGCAGATTACGACGTCCTTCTTCGGCTCCAGATGCCAAGGCATTCACCGTTTGCTCTTATGAACTTGCTAATCACATGAGTTAAGAAACTACAACTCGAAAAGTTGCAGATCCAATGATTTGCATGACCGCAGCCCGAAAGCCGCGCCATGCGAATCTTGTCGATCCACGACCGAAGCCGTGAATCTAAGATGCTCGCGTCCACTGTGTAGTTCTCAAAATACGGGCGGTATCCCTCTCCCACACACCCAGGCGTGAGAAAAGGATCCGGAGAGTCGACCCCGCCACCCGAAGGCAGCCGGCCCGGTCCCTCAGGACCCAACAGCGTGCATGTACCCGACTCCACCGCCCCGACGCGTTCCCAACCCGAAGGCTGTACTGACGCGAGACGATCTCACCGAGCACCTAGTTCAATGTTCCACCCATGAGCTACCAGCAAAGACATTCGCTTTGATCTGGCGCCTGGAACACCCTGCGGTGTCCAGATGCTCCTTAGAAAGGAGGTGATCCAGCCGCACCTTCCGGTACGGCTACCTTGTTACGACTTAGTCCTAATCACCGATCCCACCTTCGACAGCTCCCTCCTTGCGGTTAGGCCACTGGCTTCGGGTGTTACCGACTTTCATGACTTGACGGGCGGTGTGTACAAGGCCCGGGAACGTATTCACCGCAGCGTTGCTGATCTGCGATTACTAGCGACTCCGACTTCATGAGGTCGAGTTGCAGACCTCAATCCGAACTGAGACCGGCTTTTTGGGATTCGCTCCACCTTACGGTATCGCAGCCCTTTGTACCGGCCATTGTAGCATGCGTGAAGCCCAAGACATAAGGGGCATGATGATTTGACGTCATCCCCACCTTCCTCCGAGTTGACCCCGGCAGTCTCCTATGAGTTCCCACCATGACGTGCTGGCAACATAGAACGAGGGTTGCGCTCGTTGCGGGACTTAACCCAACATCTCACGACACGAGCTGACGACAACCATGCACCACCTGTATACCGACCTTGCGGGGCAACCATTTCTGGAAGTTTCCGGTATATGTCAAGCCTTGGTAAGGTTCTTCGCGTTGCATCGAATTAATCCGCATGCTCCGCCGCTTGTGCGGGCCCCCGTCAATTCCTTTGAGTTTTAGCCTTGCGGCCGTACTCCCCAGGCGGGGAACTTAATGCGTTAGCTGCGACACGGAGACCGTGGAAAGGTCCCCACATCTAGTTCCCAACGTTTACGGCGTGGACTACCAGGGTATCTAATCCTGTTCGCTCCCCACGCTTTCGCTCCTCAGCGTCAGTAACGGCCCAGAGAACTGCCTTCGCCATCGGTGTTCCTCCTGATATCTGCGCATTCCACCGCTACACCAGGAATTCCATTCTCCCCTACCGCACTCTAGTCTGCCCGTACCCACTGCAGGCCCGAGGTTGAGCCTCGGGTTTTCACAGCAGACGCGACAAACCGCCTACGAGCTCTTTACGCCCAATAATTCCGGACAACGCTTGCACCCTACGTATTACCGCGGCTGCTGGCACGTAGTTAGCCGGTGCTTTTTCTGCAGGTACCGTCAAGCCGAAGCCCTTCTTCCCTACTAAAAGAGGTTTACAACCCGAAGGCCGTCATCCCCCACGCGGCGTTGCTGCATCAGGCTTTCGCCCATTGTGCAATATTCCCCACTGCTGCCTCCCGTAGGAGTCTGGGCCGTGTCTCAGTCCCAGTGTGGCCGGTCACCCTCTCAGGCCGGCTACCCGTCGTCGCCTTGGTGAGCCATTACCTCACCAACTAGCTGATAGGCCGCGAGTCCATCCTTGACCGAAAAACTTTCCACCCGCACCCGATGCCGGGGCAGGTCGTATCCGGTATTAGACGCCGTTTCCAGCGCTTATCCCAGAGTCAAGGGCAGGTTACTCACGTGTTACTCACCCGTTCGCCACTAATCCACCCAGCAAGCTGGGCTTCATCGTTCGACTTGCATGTGTTAAGCACGCCGCCAGCGTTCGTCCTGAGCCAGGATCAAACTCTCCGTAAAAAAATTACGACC
>NZ_PSVG01000042.1:0-5379 GCF_002930885.1 Rathayibacter sp. AY1F2
GCCGAGGGCACCGCTCCCACCCCGCCCGGCCCCGGCCGGCGGGGCCGCACCGGCCGGGGCCGGGCGGGGTGGGAGCGGTGCCCTCGGCGGGCGCGTCGGTCGACGGCGCACCGGTGGACGGCGCACCGGTCGAGGTGGAGTGCAGCGGTGTGGCGCTGGAGGTCGGCGTGCTCGACGGCGTCGCGGCGAACGCGGCGGTCGAGCCGAGCGCGACGAGTCCGAGGGCGCCGACGGCGATGCCGATGGTCAGGGCGCGCTTCTTCGGACGGCGCGGCCCGAAGCTCGAGCCCTTCTCGGCGGGGGTGGTCGACTCGGTCATGGGTGTCTCCTCGTTCCGACCCGGTGCCGACCCCGTTCGGGATCGGTTGCGGCCGGTTCCATCTCAGATTCGAAGGCGAATCTGAAGCCGGACTTAAGAACAGACCCTCCACAGCAGACGCCGGGTGCGCCCCGATCCGCGGCCCCTAGGTTCGAGCACATGCCCTCCTCCGCCCGTGTGCTCCTCATCGAGGACGACGACGCCATCCGCTCCTCCGTCGAGACCGCGCTGCGCAGCGAGCGCTTCACGGTCCGCGGTCTCGTCTCCGGCGAGAACCTCGCCCGCGAGCTGAGCACCTTCGCTCCGGACCTGGTGATCCTCGACTGGATGCTCCCCGGCCCGAGCGGCATCGTGCTCGCCGAGCGGATCCGCCGCAGCAGCGACGCGGCGGTGATCATGCTCACCGCCCGCGACGCCGTCGACGACCGCCTCCGCGGCTTCGACGAGGGCGTCGACGACTACGTGGTGAAGCCGTTCGTGCTCGCCGAGCTCGTCAAGCGCGTGACCGCCGTGCTGCGCCGCCGCGGCCGCATCCCGTCCGTCGTCGAGATCGGCGACCTCGTCGTCGACCCGGAGTCGGGCCGCGCCCGCCGCGGCGGCGTCGCCCTCGACCTCACCGCGACCGAGTTCCGCCTCCTCGCCTTCCTCGCCGGGAACCGCGGCCGCACCCTCACCAAGACCCAGATCCTCACGCAGGTCTGGGGCTACGACCACGTCGACCCGAACCTCGTCGAGGTGCACCTCAGCTCCCTCCGCAAGAAGATGGAGGCGCACGGCGACCGCCTCGTGCACACCGTCCGCGGCCTCGGCTACCGGGTGGAGGCGTGAGCCGCTCCCAGCCGGGCGCCCTGCGGACCGGCTCCCTCCGCCTCCGCACCGTCCTGGCCGTGCTCGCTCTGCTGGCCGTGCTGCTCCTGGCCCTCTCGGCGACGGTGCAGGCGGTGCTCGGCGAGCGCCTCCGCGACCAGATCGAGGAGCGGCTGCAGGACCGCGCCTCCGCCGCCGCCGCGCTGGTCGGCACGATCGCCGACGACGCCCTCGCCTCGCGACTCTCGGCGCAGGGCGTCTCGGTGCGGATCACGAGCCCCGAGGGCGAGGACGTCGTGGCCGGGCCGAGCCCGGAGCAGCTGCGACTGGGCCCGGGAGCCGCCGACCAGCTCGGAGAGCCGCCGTCGCCTCCCGGCACGAGCTCCTCCTCCGGAGCCGTCCCGCCCCGAGCCGCGTCCGCCGCCGTCACCGTCGTCTCGAGCAGCGTCGCCGCCGACGACGAGCTGATCACCCTCGAGTCGACCCTCAGCGACGGCACCCGCCTCGAGCTCACCAGCGAGGCCGGATCGGTGGGCAGCACCCTCGCGCAGCTGAACGGGATCCTGCTCGCCGCGTCGGCCGTGTTCCTCCTGCTGGCCGCCCTCGCGCTGATCGTCGTGGTCCGCGCGACCCTCCGGCCCCTCGAGCGGATGACCGACGTGGCCCGCGACATCGCGCACGGCGACCGCGGGCGGCGGCTGCGCCCCTCCCGTCCGCGGACCGAGCTCGGCCGCACCGCGACCGCGTTCGACGAGATGCTCGACGACCTCGAGCAGGCCGAGCGCAGCGCCCTCGCCGCCGAGGCGACGGCCCTCGCGGCGGAGCAGCGGATGCGCGCGTTCGTCTCGGACGCCGCGCACGAGCTGCGGACGCCGGTCGCCGGCATCCAGGCCGCCGCCGACGCGCTCGTCCGCGGCGACGGCGGCGAGCAGGAGCGCGAGCGCCTCTCCGTGCACGTCGTGCGGGAGTCGCTGCGCGCGGGCCGCCTCATCCAGGACATGCTGCTGATGGCGCGGCTGGACGAGGGCCTGGCTCTGGAGTCGCGTCCGCTGGACCCGGCGGGCGTCGCCGAGGCCGCGATCGAGCGCCAGGAGCTGCGCCGCCCGGGCCTCGCGATCGAGCTGCACCGGCCCGCCGAGCCGCTCCTGGTCAGCGCCGACGCCGACCGGCTGGCTCAGGTGCTCGGCAACCTCCTCGAGAACGGTGCCCGCTTCGCCCGCTCCCGGATCGACGTCGCCGTCGAGGCGGCCGCCGACTCCGTCACGATCACCGTCGACGACGACGGCCCCGGCATCGCCGAGGCCGACCGCGAGCGCGTCTTCGACCGCCTCGTCCGCCTCGACGACGCCCGCAACCGCGCCGACGGCGGCTCGGGCCTCGGCCTGCCGATCGCGCGCGGGCTGGCCCGGGCCCTCGGCGGCGACCTCGTGGCGGAGGCGGGGCCCGTCGGCGCCCGCTTCCGGGTGACGCTGCCTCGCGCGGGGTGACGCCGCCCCGCTCCCCCTAGGCTCGACGGGCGCGCGGGCCCCGCTCCGCCGGGACGGCAGGAGTGGCTCCATGGACAGGGACGACGCGGAGCAGCGTGTCCGGCAGGCCCGCGACGAGGCCCCGAGGTTCGGGAGCGGTCCCCTGCTCGCCACCTTCACCGTCCGCCACCGCCGCGGACTCGACGTCGCCTTCGTGCTCGACGGCGCCGACGGGGACTTCCAGATCGGCATGGGCGCCGCGTCCGACGACTTCCGGAGCGTCCTCACCGTCGGGGTCGACCGCGAGGACGGCCGCATCCGCGGCGTCTCCAGCTGGACCGTCGACGGCCGCGAGAGCCGCGTGCCCGTGCGGATCCTGCACCGCTCCGCCACCGTGATCACCGTGGAGGCCGCTCCCCTCCCCCTCGACCGGCGCCCGTCCTCGCTCAAGTGCTGGTCCTTCCTCCGCCGGGCCTCCGCCGACCACCACTCCGACGTGCTCGGCTTCGTGTCCCCCGACCTGGCCGACCTCCCCCCGGTCCGGCTCCTCACCGATCCGCGGGCGCGGCGCGGGCGCTGAGCCGGCCTCGCGCGCGAGGGGACGGATCCCCGCCCGACCCGCAGGCGCCGGTGCGATCATGCGCTGACGTGATCCCGCCCGGAGGTCCGCCCGACCCGGAGGAGCGCTCGTGACGCAGGAGGTGCAGTCGTCCCGGCTGCGGTCGCTCGGGAGCGAGGCGTTCTTCGGGGCGACGGTGGTCGTCGCGGCGGCGTGGTCGGGTGCCCGGGCGTTCCAGCTCTACGGAGGGTGGGGCGTGGTGCTCGCGGTGGCCGCGGTGATCGTCGCGGTGCTCGGCTTCGGGCTCCGGCGGCGCGTCGAGGAGCGGTGGTCCCGGCCGAGGCTCGAGAGGCTGCGAGCCGAGCATCCGGACGGCGGCGTCACCGCGGTGCTGAACACTCCGGAGACGCTGGCCTCGCTGCGGACGCTCGCGGTCGCCGGAGCCGCGGTCGACCTCCCGGCGCTGCGCGCGGCGAAGCCGGACCCCGTGCTGCTGGCCGTCGTCACCGCGAGGGCGCTCTCGCTGTTCCGCGCCGACGCGGACCTCTCGCCGATCGCGTTCCTGCCCCTCACCGCCGGGGACGCCCCCGAGTCGGTGACGGGCTACCACCACGGTCACGCGCTCACGGCTCCCGTTCTCACGGTCCGGCAGCAGGGGACGGAGCAGCGGCTCGCCCTCTTCCCCGCCGACGGCGCGCGGACGATCACCGGTGTCCTCGGCCGCTGAGCGAGGCCCGCTGCGCATCGCCGGGAGTCTCCGCCCCGCGGCGGATCCGGCAGCGCCGAGCCGCGCGTAGCGTCGGGCGATGGACATGTCACTGCTCGGCACCAGCGTGATCGCCGCCCTGTGCGGGGCCGCGTATCTCGGAATCGCGATCCTCGCGGTCGCGCAGGTCCTCCGCTCCGGCCTCGATCCCCTGAGGAAGGGCCTGTGGACGATCGCCGTCGTGGTGGCGCCCTTCCTGGGGTCGATGGCGTGGTTCCTCGTCGGGCGGCCCGGAGCGCGAGCCTGAGACGCGGCTCAGCCCGCACCCATGCCTACGATCACCGATCGCGCAAGCACCTGCTCGCGGGGCGCCCGCACGTCAGCATGAGCGGGATGGACACGATCGAGGAGGCGGGCGCCTGGGCGCGCGCTCTGGTGCGCCGCGAGTTCGGCGTCGGCCTCGTCGACCTGGAGCCCGTCGTCGGCGGACTCGACCACGGAGCGCGCGTCTGGTGCGCGGCCGACGGCTCCGGGGCGCTCTGGAGCGTCAAGGCGTCGGCCCGCGACGGGCGCTTCGGACTCGCGCTCTCGGCGTCGCTGGGAGAGGCGGGGGTGCCGGGCGTCGCGGCGCCGCACCGCGCCTCCGACGGGCGCCCCTGGGCGGAGGACCGGGGGCTGCGGGTCTCGGTCGCGCCGTGGATCCTCGGCGAGGACGCCGTCGACTCCGGCGAGGACGCCCTCGACTGGGAGGGGTTCGGCGCGGTCCTGCGCTCCGTGCACGACGCCGAGCCGCCGACCCTCGCGCCTCCTGTGCGGCGGGGCATCCGCCGCGTCCGCCGTCCGCTCGCCGACCTCCTCGCCGAGACCGACGAGAGGATCGACGCGCAGCCGGAGCCCCGCCCCCGCCTCACCGCACTGTGGCGCGCGAACCGCTCCCGCCTCGACGCCCTCGCCGGCGCTGAGCGGCGGCTGAAGCGCGCCCGCACGCCCACCTCCCGCGTGCCCCTCCACGGCGACCCGCATCCCGGCAACGTCGTCATCGACGAGAGCGGCCGCCCCTGGCTGATCGACTTCGACGAGGCCACCGTCGCCCCGCGGGAGGCCGACCTGCTCCTGATCGAGCTGGGCGTCATCTACTCGCGGCCGATCAGCGACGTGCAGCGCTCGGCGTTCCGCGCGGGCTACGGCGATGCCCTGATCGACGACGAGCGGATCGTCCGCTTCGGCTGCGTCCGCGCGGTCGAGGACGTGGCCGCCACTGTCGCGCTGGCCCTCGCCGACCCGGAGCCGGAGGAGCGCGAGGCCGCCCCCGTGCCCGCCTCCCGCCTCGGCCGCGCCGCCTCGGCGCTGCCCGTCCCCACTCCGCTCGACCTGCTCGCCGGCCAGCTCGGCCCGCACGGCCTCGTCTCGCTCGTCGAGACCGCCCTCCGCCGCCCCGCCTGACGCGGGCGGCGATCCCCTCCAGATCCAGAGCGGCGGGCTCGCCGCCCTCGGTCACCGTGAGCGTCGAGTCGAGCAGCGC
>NZ_PSVG01000043.1:0-5208 GCF_002930885.1 Rathayibacter sp. AY1F2
GCGAGGCCGGGCTTCCATACTGTCGCTGCCGGCACGCAGATCAGAGCTGCGGGCAGGAGTATGCCGAAACGGAGCTGGATATTCGGGCGAAACCGCACGAGCGCTGATTTTAGGGGGCGCCCGCCCGTTCGTCGTTCCGCACAGGGGTCATTCAGTGGCCGGTGAGCGGGCGGGTGCTGCTCTCGCCCGCGCTGTGCGTCGCGGCCCAGAGCAGGGCGGCACCGGCGGCCCCCGTCGGTCTGTCGCGTGAGGCGTTAGCGAAGTCTCCGTTTCTCGACCGCATCGCCACAGGCCGCGTGTCCACAGCGCGTGACGCCCCGGCTGCGGATTACGGCTAGCAGCTAGCGAACGCCGCGGGCACGCTCGTAGCACCGGTAGAGCACGATCGCGCCGACGGCTGACACGACGAGTCCGATCAGAAAGCCCACGAGCAGGACCGGGCTGAGTTGGCCCCCGGTCTGATCCAGGTCCGCACGAACGCCGGCCTGAAACCCCGACACCGAGCAGAGGAAGGCGATCACGACACCCGACGCGAGCAGGCTCACGCCCTTAAGCACTTCCACCATGACCACCCCCGGTCGTGAAGCTACCGCAGAGTGTTCCACCCCGCGACCGCCTCGCCCCGTAGGAGGATCGATCAGCGGGACGCTTTCAGCGGACCGCTCGAAGAGGCTTGGCGTCGTCGTCGCCGCCAGGGTTGACCGCAGGTCTTCTCGTGCTCGTTGATAGCGGGTGCGTGCGGTGGACGCGGGGAAGCCGAGGAGTTGTCCGGCTTCGGTGATGGAGAAGCCGTCCCAGTGGATGAGGCGGACGAGCTCGGCCTGTTCTGGCGCGAGCCTGGCGATCGCGTCGCGCACGTCGACTCCTTCGTCGGCGGGGCGTCCTTCGGTGGGAGCGGTCGCGAGGACGCCGCGGAGCCGGCCGGAGAGGTCGGTTCGTCTGTTCGAAGTGCGGGTGCTGTTCGAGAGGACGTTCCGGGCGATGCCGAAGAGCCACATCCTCGACTCCTCCGCGGTGCGGGGGAGGGCGCCGACACGGCGCCATGCGGTGAGCATGACGTCCCCGAGCGCGTCGGCGGCGTCCTCGAGAGGGAGGCGGCGTTGCAGGTACTTGAGCAGGTCGGGCGAGGCGACGCGCAGAGCCTCACTGAGTCGCTCCGCCTCATCGGACTTCTGGCGGGTCACCAGGTCGCTCCGGGGCAGTGGGCCTCGCCGGCGATGCTGAGGTTCGCGGCGTCGACGGCGACGTCCTGCGCAGCAAGTTCGGCGTCGAGAGCGTTGCTGATGATGCGCCCGACGGCGGTCGAGTACTCCCGGTCGGCGTTGTAGAACTCGGTGCCGTAGCCGGCCGGCGTGCGGGATCCGTCAGCGTTGATGAAGGATCGGTCCTCGGTACGCAGCTGCGCGATGGTCGCCTCGAGCGCGCCGTCGCTGAGGAGGGCGTCGACGTCGGTCGTCTGGTAGAAGTTCTCGACCACGGCGACGGCCGCCGGATCGGTCCCTTGAACGTCTCCCATGCGCTCCTCACACTGGACGCCGCTGGGCAGCGAATAGGTGATCGAGGCGTCCGGCGTCTCCGCCCACGGCGACCACGCGCCCGTCGCCGCGGCGGCCGCGGTCGCCATGCCACCGAGCAGTACCAGCGACGCCACTCCGGCGACCGCAGGACGCGCCCAGCGGTGACGGTTGACGCGGGCCTCTGCCGCCGCGAGCTGCTGAAGCTCGGCCAGCTCGACAGCGATGTCGTTCGTCACTGTCGATGTGCGGGGGCTGGACTCATCCAGCAGGACGTCCAGGGGGTCTCGGTCAGGGGCGGCAGTCATGACGGGCTCCTTCGAAAGCGGGTTCATCCTGTACATGTCCACCCCACCCGCAAACGTCTGCCGCAGCATGAAACCGGCTCGCCGCCCTCGTCGGTGCCAGCGCCGACGCCGGACGTCAGGTCGCGAGGGAAGAAGCGAGTTCGGCAGGCGCTCCTGCGGAGCGGGGCTGCCACGACTCGAAGACGCCGTAGGCGATGATCCGCTCCGCGGTCGACAGCAGCGGATTGCAGCTCGTCATCGTGATCAGACGATCCGTCGGAACGACGTCGCTCGTCCAGGGGACCGGATCGATGACCTGCACTTCGGAGGGCTGCACGTATTCGAGGTTCCGGAACCGATAGGTGTACCAGCCGTCGGCGGTCTCGATGTAGATCGCGTCACCTAGTTGCAGCTCATCGATGAGGTGCATTCCTCCGCCGGCGGCGGAGCGGTGCGCCGCGATCGCGAAGTTCCCCATTTCGCCGGGCATCTGCGTTCCCGGGTAGTGGCCGATGCTGCCCACGTCGAGCACGTTCTCCGCGTCGACGCCCTCAGCGATCGTGCGCACCCACCCCTCGCCGTACCGGGGGATGTAGAGGTTGCCGAACGTGGTGTCCAGAGCTGCGACCGGCGCGATCACCGGGTCACCGGGGACGGCCGGCTCAGCGGTCGGCTCGGACGGCGCCTCCGCGGACGGCGCGTCATCGCCCCAGCTCTGGCGCAGCTCGGCCGCTTGATCTTCCTGCCGCCCTGCGATCACCGCATCGTTCCACCACAGCTGCCAGGCGAGGAACAGCAGAACGAGCATCCCTGCGGTCATCAGCAGCTCACCCAAGACGCCGAAGAAGGACAGGCGGCGACGAGCCGGACGACGTCGGCGCCGCGACACGTCCACGGATGACGAAGCAGTCATGCGCAGGAGTCTAGGTGTGCCGCTCTCACCCGCATCGCTGCTGGAGATCGTTCACCGAACGAGCGATCGCCCTGGTGAAGCTAGCTGCGCGGAGAGGCGTCGTTGTGCCAGTACGCGGCAATTGCCGAGGTTTGCCGCACTACCGCGTCCGCCGAGGCAGGCGCCGGCCACAGATACAGCGCGTACCGGTCAGGCGCCGGATGCGCTTCGTCGGCGACATCTTGTCGCCGGCCCTCTTCCATGCCGGAAGCGCACCACCGGGCCCGATAGGCGGACGCCGTGAGCTGGAACGACGCGGCGGAGTCCCCAGACCATCCGCTAAGCACCGCATCCGGTCCTTCGGGCTGGAAGCTCGCCTCGACGATCTCCTCCCACAAGCCGAGCTCAGGCGCTGTGTCCAACGTGCTGACTCGAACCTGTACGTACCCGGTGTGGATACCTGTCCGCATGAAGAGGGCGCCGGGCAAACTCGCTCCGCACAGCCCATTCTCTTGTCCGTCGAACGCATCACGAGGATCCTCAACCGACGCAGCGCCGGTTGTGAGTTGCAGCTGGGAGTAGTGCGTCCACACGGTTCCATCGAAGACGACTGGCATAACAGCCATCCTCCTCGACGTTCCAAGCGTCGCGTCCCATATGGGGATCGGTCAACGGTTCACCGGCGCTGGCGGTGCGCGCCGATCCAGAAAAGCAGCACGCCGACGATCGCCGCGACGACTCCGAGTGCCATCGTTCACCGGTGTGGATCCGACCCGGGTGGCCCAGTGCGCTCCTGCCGTTCACTCACTGGTCCGAGAGTGATGTTGTGCAGACACTGTCGCTCAAGACTTCCGCCGTGATCGCGGGCGCCATCACTCTCCTCGCCCTTGTCGCGGGCGTCTTCCTCGACGGATTCACGTTCGCATGCAACGAGTCCCTTCCGCCTCAGTGCACGGGGTTCTACGTCGCGTGGCCGGCTTTGTGCTCTGTCGCCCTCGCGACCCTCGTACTCCTGATCGTAGCGATGCGCCTCAGCACGCGCTCCCACGCTCGAGGGAGGTCGCTGCTGCTCGCCTTGGGCGTAGTCGGCGCCGTCACAAGCTGGGTTCTGGCTCTGCGTACCGCCGTGATCGTCGGTTGAGCAGCACACGGCACGGTTGCACGATCATGTGTTCCGTAGGTGAATCGTCCACCGGAGCGAGCGGGGGTGCGACAGTGGCCTTCGCTTCGACCGCGCGGACCTATCTCAGGTTCTCCTTCGAGTCCTATGGTGAGCCCATGACGCGACTTACGAAGTCAGGCCCGTTCGTTGGATGGACAGTCGCATCGCTTGGCGCTGCTGCTGTCGCCGCGTTCTTGGTGCACTGGAGCTCGTGCTTCAGTGGCCTAGATGAGGGCTGCTACAGCGCCACGCAGTCGGACTTCACGTGGATCACCACGACGATCCTCTGGACCGTCGTTTTCCCGCTCGTGATACTCGGCACGTTCGTCCTCTCACCCGGACGACCCGTCACGCTGATCGGTGTGGGGCTCCTCATGGTCATCAACCCGCTCACCGACCCCGGAGCGTTCTTCCTCCCGTGGGATGTCGCGGACACCTTGCCCTTCACCGGAGTCCCTACGTCGCTGGCTGCTGTCACTGCGGGTCTCCTCCTCACCAGGTCCTCACTCCGAGCCCGCCAGCCAGATCACGGCCGAGTCGCGCGACCGGCACCCGCTGGCATCGTCCACTGACGCTTCGATCTGCCTAACGGCGTCCCTTAAGGGGATCGCGGGGGACCTGCGGAAGGATCAGCTCGTGTTGCCAGATGCCGAGCTAGCCGCAGCGCTCGAGGCGGTCGGGATGCGGCGGCGTCATCCGGTTTCGGAGTACGACTACCGGATCGATGACGTGCGGCTGGTCGCGGGTCTGCTCGACCTGCGGCTTGTTCAGGTCAGCGGTCACACGGCTCGGATCAGGATCGCGTTGCCGTCGTCGGGAAATGATCAGCCCTGGATCCACGCCACTCCGCGAGATGCTGCGGACTGGACTTCGCAGCTGCTCGTGTGGATCGATGAAGAGGTGGGGACCGGTGGGCTTTCCGGCGGACGACTCCGAGTTGAGGAGGGCGGCGTGACGTACGTGGTTGTCGCGCCCTACGGCTGGCGGAGGGCCAGCGAGGAGGAGCACATGCGACTGCTTGACGGGACACGCGCGTAGTAGGCGTGCTTCCGCGGCTCGGAGGGGCGGATCAACCCCGGTGATCCGACCGTCCCGTGAGGGGATGGTTCAGCGGGCTGCTGAGCCGGCGGGTGCTGCTCTCTGCCGCGCTGTGCGTCGCGGCCGAGAGCAGGGCGAAACCGGCGGCCCCCCGCCGGTCTGTCGCGTGCGGCGTCAGCGAAGTCCCCACTTCTCGACCGCACCGCCACAGTAGAGCCCCGGCGCGTTGCCCGAGCGTCAGTCGAGCTGGACGCTGCTGCGCAGCTCACCGCCGCTCCACGTCTCAAGAACCCACCGATCAGGTCGGGGCGGTGC
>NZ_PSVG01000044.1:0-4587 GCF_002930885.1 Rathayibacter sp. AY1F2
CCCGAACCGGCAGCACGTGGCTGGCGATGATCGGCGGAATCGTCGGGGCGATGGCGATCATCGCAGTGGGCGGATCGGTCGTCTCTCGACGGACTGTGCTACGCGAGAGCGAGATCCTCCGCAGGCGTCCGGGATCATTGCTCGTTCCCATCGTGACCAAGACGTCCCTCGCTGCTGCGGCTCGCGACCTCGGAATGCGGAGCCGGATCATCCCAGGGGTTTCCGCGACGATGGCCATCGATCAGAGCTCGACGGTCCGCTTCTTCATGGGTGCCTCTCGTCCTCGCGCCGTGATTGTCCTGCGGAGAGAGCGCGTTATGGCGGTTCGGCCTGGTCTGCTGCAGGACGGGGCCCGGATCTACCGCGTGATCGAGCTCGTTGCTCAGGGGCCGACTGGAGAGGTCGTCGTACCCATGATCGTCATCAGGCGGGGCGACCTTCTCAGCCGAGCGCTGCCTGAGCTTGCAGTCGAGAACCTCGTGGAGGACGTCCGAAAGACCCTCTTCGACTAAAGCCCGATTTCCCAACGGGCCTGGTGCCGGCAGACCCTTCCGTATGGGGATGGGTTACCGGTCGGGCAGGTGATCCTCCGGATTGATGTCCGCTCGTTGTAGAGGTCCGTCGTAGACGCTGCCGGTGCTCCACATGGCGATGACGGCCCATCCGAGGTCGGCATGTGCGATCGTGCCCTCCGGGATGGTGCGCGAGAAGAGGGCGTAGTCGATCCCGTCGACAGGGAGTACCGAGACGGTCCATCCGTCTCGGTCTTGGGCGAGAGCGAGCGAACGAGCTTCGACTTCCTCGATCACGGCGACCCCATCGCGCTTTCGGGAGTCTGTGGGGAGCGTGCCGAGGAGGAGACAGCCGGCGGCGAGGGAGGCGATCGTCACGGGGTCGGTCACCATCCCGTGTACGTGACCGTGGGGTCCGACGCGAGTCCCGGGGCGCACCATGGTGCGGACCGAGCAGCGCGCGACGTGCAGTCCGCGATCGATCGCGATCGTCGTGTCTTCATCGGTGCCGGCGCCATGAGTCGTGGTCCACAGCTCGCGGCCTGACAGGGGGATGAGCGTCTGCATTTGCTCATCCAAGCCTGTGTCCGTGGTCGTGCCAAGGAGTCGTCGCTCATTCACGCTGCCTTACTCCGGTGCTGTCCGTTAGGGGATCGATCACCGGGTCGTCACGCGGTGCGGCCGAGCATCGCAGCGGACGCTGCGGCGCAGTTCTGCGGGCGACGCGCTCGATCGTGTCTTCAGAGCATGGCGGCCTACCGAGGCGACTGCTTCAGAGGACTTGTCCGTCACCTATGGCTTTGGGGCCTTCAACGATAGTGAAGGCCGCTCCGGCGCTGAGGGAGCTGTAGTCGATGTCGTACAGAAGCTGAAGGGTCACTTCGCTCGTCTCGCCGGGATCGACTTCAGTAGCCTCGCTGCTGCGCACGATCACGCCGAGATGCGTTCCGTCGCCGCCGACGACGACATGAGGTCGGTACCTTCCGTCGAGACCGATGGGCGCCTTCGGCCGCCGTCGCTGATTGGACGGAGACGGATCCTCGCGCGAACCGTTCTCGCGTCTGATTGCGGTGGTGTCACCGGCTGACCACTCTGCCCACTGTTCGATGCATGGACTGATCATCGCAGCCGCGCTTCGCGTCCCGGATTGGGATCGTTCAGCGCTTCGGTCGCAGGGGCAGGCCGGAGCTAACTGGTGGCGTCCGTGACGAGCTGTTTCTCCGTGAGCAGTTCGCGGAGAGCTGTGCGGGCGCGTTGGTATCGTCCACGTGCGGTGCTGGCGGAGAGGCCGAGGATCCTGCCGGCATCGATGACGGTGAAGCCGTCCCAGAGCACGAGCTTGATGAGCTCCGCCTGGTCGGGAGCGATCGCGTCGAGCGCGCGTCGGACGTCGAGATGCTCCGCGGTGGGCTCCTCGAGTGGCATCGCCCGCAACGTCCCGGCGAGCTTCATGGCCAGATCGGAGCGGCGGGCATTTCCCCGCTGAGCGTTGGCAAGGGTGCGGCGGGCGACGCCGAACAGCCACATGCGTGCTTGCTCTGGATCCGTTGGGATGGAGTCGACTTTGCGCCAAGCGACGAGGTAGGTGTCGCTGAGCAGATCCGCTGCGTCCGCGACGGGCGAGACGCGGCGCTCGAAATAGCTGAGCAGGTCAGAGGCGTTGGCGAGGTAGACGGCCTCTAGGACGGCGGTCCTTTTGGCCTTCACGGCGCCTGCTCCTCTGTGATGTTGCAGCCGCCGGCCGATTCGACGGAGACGCCTTCGCCGTATCCGGCCTCTCTGAACTGCTCGATGATGCGGTCCGCGATCAGCCGGGTCACCGCGATCCCAGGATCCGCGGTGAAGCCACGGGCGTCTGCCTCTCTTTGCTCCTGCTCGATGGCGGTACGTCTGGCCTCGGCGTCGACGCTCGCGATCGTCGGGTCCCAGTCGTGGGTACTGAGGAACACGCGCGCTTCGCGCGCCTCACGCTCGACGTCTGCGCCCTGGCCGGCGGAGTAATCCGGCTCGACCCGAATCGCGACCTGGCAGAGAACATTGCCCTGCCCGTCTCCAAGGTCGAAGGAGCGCTGGACGGCTGCGTCTGGGGTGAAGCCTGCCCAGTCGAGAATCGCGGGGCCTGCCACTGCGCCCGTGACGCCAAGGCTCAGGCCGGCGACGCTCAGCGCGCCGACCAGCCACAGGTTGCGACGTCGCCGCGGACGACGAGTACTGTCGCCGACCTCCTCGACCGCCAAGCGAGCAAGACGGTCCGCATCGCCGCGTAACGCGGGATACGACTGCCGGGTCGGCGGCACGGCACGGCGAATCAGGTCGTCGAGTGGGTCGGCCACGGGTGCTCCGTTTTGGGTGCTCATACCGATTACATGTCCGGCACCAGCCCGAACGTAATGGGAGCCGTGCGAAACGGCCCCATCCGTCCGGTGAACGATCGTTCACCGGCACGGTTCCGCCAAGGATCCGTAGTGCTGAACGCGACAGTGGGGAGAGTAGGACCGCAAGGCACAGATCCGATCGACGTGGGCACAGAGGCCCGGTTGTTCAGCGCTGAGCTTCACTATCTCGCCATCAGGTCAGAAGTTCGTCCATCTGCGATCGCCTGCCCCTACTGTGTAGCGATGAGGCACCGTCCCATCAGCGCAGTAGTTGGTCTTGTTCTCGTGGCGTCTCTCGCAGGCTGCGCCCCGATATCTGGGGAGGACCCTCGCATCACTCAGTGGCGTGCAGAGCGCCAAGCGGATGTGGAAACGGGCCGTGACGTTGTTGCGATCCTCTCGCTGAACGCTAACGCCGACGATGATGGTGGCCACGTCGAAGCGACTCTCGCGCGACCCGCCCTGCCGACAGCGATCACCTTTGAATGTCTCGGGGACGGAGTGATCGATCTCGAGATCGGATCGCTGTCCACGGCAGGAGGCCCGACGACGAGGACGACGACGACCCTCGAGGCGATCGACTGTGCCGATGGCCCGCACGAGATCGACCCGGCGTCGCTCGGCGAGAAGCCGATTTCGACTGTCGAGGCCACCGCGTCAAACGCGGACGGCGACACGGCCTGGTTCCTGACGATCCACGGGGACATCAACGCTTCCTGAGGTCGGCGTGACTTCTACACCGGCCACGGCGGCGGCTCGTCCCGTATGGGGATCGCCTACGGTCGGTTGAGTTCGACTAGTCGACGGTTGTAATCGGCCAGTTCGTTCCGCATCTGCTCGATCGACCTCGGCGTGAAGCGCCTCACTTGCAAGTCAAGAATCGCATTGGCCACCACGTCGCTGACCTCGAATGCCGCGGCGACGGCTGCCCTCTCGTTGTCGCGACCTCCCGAGACGTTCGCGCACACCTGAAACAGCTTCTCGGGGTTCTCGATCGCTCTGATGTAGCCGTTGAGGATCTCGGTGAGTGCCACCAGGTTGTGACGTTCTTCGTCGTCCTTCATGCGGCCACCGTACCGGCCATGGCCGCCGCTGCGGGCGTCCGATGAGGGGTTGCTATCCGGACACCCGCGCAGCGCCGGCCAACGTCTTGACGTCGACCAGGTGTAAAGCGCGACGTCGACGGCTGAGCGGCGGCCGACATCCGCGCAATTGCGCGGCGCAGCGCCCGCGTGCAGAGGAGTGCGAACACTGACAATCAGTGTCGTTCCTCGCGGTCGCCTGCACGACTCTTCGTGCCGTTGCGGCACTCGTGCAGACGACCGTGAACATTCGAATGCTCGAGGTCGTCTGCACAAGCGACGCGAGCATGGCGTCCTTTGCCCGGTGGGGCTAGGGGATCGGTCGGCTCGCCCAGGCTGATTCTGTAGGAGGTCGCTTCTAGCGTGGATCGAGGCCCTGGAACGTGTTGGGGAAGTTGTCGAGCCAGCGCCATCGGTCGATCGGCCACGTGATCGCGACGGCTCGGCCTGTCACGTTGTCGATCGGGACGAAGCCCTTGGAGGGCGTGCCCTGTTGGAGGCGGGAGTCGGCGGAGTTCTCCCGGTTGTCGCCCATCACCCAGAGCCCATCGGCAGGCACGGTGACATCGAACGGGATACTCGACGCGGCCGGGGCGTTCTCGCCGTCCTTGATGTACG
>NZ_PSVG01000045.1:0-4415 GCF_002930885.1 Rathayibacter sp. AY1F2
AGCCAACACGAGTTTCGACTGCTACTCCGTCGCCGACGTCCGCGCGGACCACACCACGAGCATCCTCGTGGACGACGACCGCAACGCATTCGAGCTGCTCCCACTGTCGGAGCGGGTCGCCGCTGCCATCGAACGATGCGAAGCGAGCTGGAGCGCCGTCCCCGACGAGCCCTACCCGGGAAGCGGACCCATCGACGTACCCAACCCGACGGCCTGCATTCTCGCGGACACCAGGCTCGGGGTCTTCCCGAACAGAGCGGGCCAGCCCACCGGCCCGTTCTGCGAAGGACTCGGCCTCGCAGCGCCGGCGGTCGCTGGGCCAGCTGACTAAGCCGACCGAAGATGTGTGAAGTCCCGTATGGGGATGGCTCATTGGAGCGTCTGAGCGCCGATCGTCGTCGTTCCGCCATCCGCGTTCTCGATGGTGATGCGTCCATCGAGGAGAAGGGTGTCGTCGGTACTAGGCCACCAGGCGGACCACCACCCGTTAGAGATGGTCGCCGCGACCTCATGACCGTCCTCGGTCAGCGTGACGCTGGCGACGTCCTGACCGACCGTGCCGGCGGCGAAGCCGTAGCCGTCCGGCGGGAGGTGCCCTCCGGACGCGAAGAGCTCAATCGAGCCGGATGAAGGAGCCTGTGTGGCGTTGCCGGGGCCGTCGAGCAGCAAATAGGTCGGGACGGTGGCGCTTTCTCCGACGCACCAGGCCACGTAGGGACCGCTCTCGACGAGCACTGATTCGACGCTGCCTCGTGTATCCGCGGACACGACGTCAGCAGGCTCGGCGGTATTCGGGTTGGCGTCGAGGGTGTCGATGCAGTTTTCAAGGACGGAGGAGCTGCCTGCGCCTGCCTCCGGTTCAGGCGTCCAGCTCGCCAGGCCCGAGGGGGAGATCCCCCCTGCGCTCAGCGCCACCGTGCTGACGGGAGCCGCTGGACGACCGGCGATCGCCGCAACGGCGACGAGGGACGCAGCGAACCCGAGCGCGCACACGCCCACGATCAGCCGCCGGCGGATATCCGTCCTCAGGCTCTCGTGGGGTGTTGTCTCCAACTCGATGCTGAGGAGGATGCGCTCGTGGAGTCGCTCCGCGTCGGCCGAGTCGTCTCCTCGGCGTGCGGGGTCGGCCCGCTTGAGGGCGTGCAGTTCGTCGGTGGGCATCATGAGAGACCTTCCGTGGGGAGCGCGGTGAGCCGCGCACGGCTCGGCCGAGTCGGGTCGAGGATCGCCGCGTACCTCTTCTTCGCCCGCGAAAGGCGCATCGAGAATGCGGCACGACTGCACCCGAGCACTTTCGCCGCCTCCGCGTCCGAGAGGTCCTCCCAGACGTGCAGGGCGAGCACCTCCTGGTCCGCTTCGGACATCGATCGCAGCGCGTGGAGCGCATCGATCTCGGCGGAGCTGTCGGTATCGGCTGGGTCCGGTAGCCAGATGCGCTCAGCGACAAGATGCTCGCGCGCCTCCCGCCGGACGGCGTTGCGCAGAACGTTCGAGGCCGTGGCGAAGAGCCAGGGACGCGGATGCGCGGGAAGGTCCCCGCGCCGGCGCCACGCGATGAGGAACGTTTCGGCCACCACGTCGTCCACAAGTTGCTCCGCAGCGCGACGACGGACGAAGCGGATCAGGTCGTTGAAGTTCGCCGCGAACAGCTCCTCGAAGACGTCGCTATCGCCCTTCTCCACGTTGCACCCCCTCGGCCCCTCACTCAGTACATGTCTGCACGACGAGGAGTTGCAACACGACGAACCCGCAGCGTTGCAAGGACGCTCCGGATCGTCCCGAAAGGGGATCCCCTTTCGGGACGCGCGTGGTGGGTAGCGTCCGCCCTACTCTGACGGGATGGAACTGCGGACCGCGAAGACCCTCGGCATCCTCGCGATGGTGATCGGCACCCCAGTCGCCCTCCTCACCCACACGATCGGCTGGATCCAGACCGGCTGGGACCCGGCCGCCGTGCAGTGCCAGCACAGCGAGTACCCCGACGGGATCGACCTCTACTCCAGCCGCGTGTCGGGCGAGAAGATCCTCTACCCGCTCGGCCTGTCCTGCACCTACGCAGCCAGCGAGACCTCACCAGGCATCACCATCCGTCACTACAGGTGGGACGCCACCGCCCTCTTCACCGCAGCCGCCGCACTCGCTCTCGCGGGAACCGTCGTCGCGCTCAGAGCCGAACGCAAGCAGGAGCTCATCACCGAGTCGAAGGAAGAACGAGCGACGACATAGCGCAGCGCCCCCTCTGCCGGTCAACGATCCCGTAACGGGACGTTCCTGGCTCCAGGAGCGACAGTGACGTCACCCTCGATCTAGCGCCGGTTGCACGACGCTGATGAGAGCCAGCACGATCACCACGGCGGCGGTGACTGTTGCTGCCATGAGTGCTTGGCGAGCGGGCGAGTCGAAAAGCCCCGGCGCTTCGTCCGGCTCTAGGTCAGCGGAGTGAGCGCCCTTGGACGCAGCGGCGCGGATGGAACGGCCCTCCTGTTGCCCTTCGCGCACGCTCCTCTCAGGAGGAAGCTGGTGACGCAAGCTCGGGTAAGCCGTTGCCATGATCATGAGTGGAACGAGGACGACGAGAACGAGTGGTTCGTCCCACAAGTCGGGCCACGTGTTCAGCAACACGATCGCGACGACGACGAGCAGTAGCGCATAGGCGGATGCGTAACGCAACACCCGCGAACTGATGGACACGTGCTCAGTATGACGGCACGGCACGACCACCAGCCGACCCTATTACTGGTTAACAACCGCGGCCGAGAGGAGGGGCGCCAGACAGCAGGTGAGAAGCCTAACGATTCGATGTGGACCTGGCGCGCTCAGGAAGCAGATTCTCGGCGCAAGAGAATTTCCTGCAGGTCATGGATGCTTTGTAAGTCCGGGGCACGCCTCACCGTGTTCATGTAGGTAGCGATTACCGCGAGCGGCGCCGTAATGACGAGCAAGCCGACGGAAATCGGGGTAAGAGCCTGCGTGGAGGGGCCCCCGAAGAAAAGATTGCCCAGCAGCAGGCCTCCCGCGAGACCGGCCGCCAGACCGAAGTCAAAACTGGCCCGCGCTCGTCGACGCACTCGACGGCACACTGCCGTGATCATCTCTTCCAACTCCGCGCTCGATCGGTCATTCAGGTCCACGCGCGGAGAATACCCGCCTGAGACCTAGCGCGCTTGCCACTCGCCAGCCAGATCCTGGCATCGCTGAGCTGACGCCGCACGCGACAGCCCGGCGGGGGGCGGTGTCGCCCTGCTCTCGGCCGCGACGCACAGCGCGACTGAGATCAACACCCGCCGGCAGCGGCCCATTGAACGATCTCCATAAGGGTCGAGGCGGTGTCGGGTGGGAGACTCTGCGGTAGTTTCACGACCGAGGGTGGTCATGGTGGAAGTGCTCAAGGGCTCGAGCCTGCTCGCGTCGGGTGTTGTGATCGCCGTGATCTGCTCGCTGTTGCAGTTTCAGGCCGGCGTTCGTGCAGATTTGAATCAGACAGGGGGCCAGCTCAGCCCAGTCCTGCTCGTGGGAATTCTGATCGGATTTGTCGTCTCAGCCGTCGGCGCGATTCAGCTGTTCCAGTGCTACGAACGGTGGGTCACCGCTTCCGCTAGCCGCCGTGCGAAGCCTGCGGACCTGGTTCCTCGGCGTAGGTGAGGTAGCACCGCACGACCGCGTGTCCCCCGCCACATGCGCACCGCTGGGTGCTACGTGAGACGCTGGGTGCTATGTGAGACGCTGACTGCTATGGGAATTCTTGCGAGTGTGTTTGGTGCTGGTAACGATGAAGAGGCGGGCGCGGCGCTGTCGGGATCGGACGGTCTCGTCTGCGACATAGATCCGACCGGACTCTGGGAGCTCGAAGGCATCCTGACCTCGACACCAGCGCTCGAGGTTCCCGCGGCGCAGTACCAGCCGGTTGCGGCGACCGATGACTACGAGAGCTTCGTCATCGCAGTCAGCACCGGCCTGGGTGGCGCGCTAGACGCCGCAGGTGAGACGGGTCGTGCCGCCGCAGCGCGGCAGTGGGAGGATGCGTCGTCCGAGCTCGAGGGATGGTCACCCGAGCAGGTGCACCGCCTCGTCGAGGATCTCGCTTCGACACTCGCCTCAATCGCCGCGGCCGGTCAGCGCCCCTACCTGCGGGTGAGTGTCTGATCTGTGAACTGAGCTGAGTCAAGAAGTTACTCCGCTGGGACATCAACTAGATGAGGTGGAAGGTGCGGCGTCGGCTCAGTGCCCAGACGAGTGCGCCGGCGAGGAGCACCGCGCAGGTCAGCCCGGCGACGTGCAGGACGAGCGAGAGCGTCCCGTTCTCGGGGAGCAGGAAACCGTACGGCACCCACCCGTCGGTCGCTCCGCGGACGAGCACGACGACGACCCAGACGATCGGGTAGGGCAGGACCACCCACAGCCGGCGCCAGGAGAGC
>NZ_PSVG01000046.1:0-4052 GCF_002930885.1 Rathayibacter sp. AY1F2
CTCCTCAACTCGGAGTCGTCCGCCGGAAAGCCCACCGGTCCCCACCTCTTCATCGATCCACACGAGCAGCTGCGAAGTCCAGTCCGCAGCATCTCGCGGGGTGGCATAGATCCAGGGCTGATCATTTCCCGACGACGGCAACGCGATCCTGATCCGAGCCGTGTGACCGCCGACCTGCACAAGCCGAAAGTCGAGCAGACCAGCGACCAGCCGCACGTCATCGATCCGGTAGTCGTACTCCGAAACCGGATGACGCCGCCGCATCCCGACAGCCTCGAGCGCTGTGGCAAGCTCGGCATCCGGCAACATGCGCTGATCCTCCCAGACGCCCGACCAGCGATGGTCTTTCGGACGCATTCAGGCCGACGGCAGAAGTGGAGTCCTCCGGTTCGAAGCATCGGTCTGTGTGCGCCGCTGAACGCCGACACCGAGGAAGGCGATGCTCCCGCCGGTGATCGCGAGGGACACCGGCAATGCGAGCGCGCTGCCGATGAGGACGAGGGCTTGAGTGACGCTCGTCGGCAGGCCGAGTGACGCGAGGATCCAGGCGCCGGTGACGGGTGCTGCGGCAGTGGCGCCGATAGTCCACTGCGCGGCCGGCTCGAGAATTGCGGCGCGCACAGCGGCGATGGCGGCGGCGAGTGATGCCGCCAGAGCGACGGCGCTAAGGAGGATCAACATCACCGGCGTTCGCCCATCGACCGGTGCGGCGAGACCTGACCAGGCCAGCTCATATGTCGTCCATGCGGATGCTGCGCCACCTGCGGCGATGACAAGCGAAAGCCACCGACGGCCGCGGTGGAGAGCGACGATCGCCATGAGCAGCCAAGCGAGGGCGACGAGCCCAGCGGTGATCAACACCGGTGCCTCATACGAGCGACCCACGAGGTCCACGAACCCGCCGGTGACGACGGTCATAATCCGTCCGCCCACTCCGAGAGTCACCGATCCCAGGAAGGCTGCGGTGAGGAGCAGAATCACGCCAATGACTGTCGTCACCAGCCTCGACCGACGAAGTGTCCCGAGAACGGTCTCCATAGCTCCCGCGCACGCCAAGTCGAGCCGGTCCTTTCGGGATGGGCCGTTCGCTCCGGTCGCCTCGTCGCGATCGAGGTATGCGCCGATCACGGCGTCTCCTCGGCTTCGCCGCCATGCTGCCGGGTACCAGCGCAGAGCCCGCCGGTAGTTGTCGAGCGGAGACCTGCTCATGCTGGCGCGATCCGGCCGAGGTGGCGAGTAGCACTGGATGCGGCGCGTTCGAGCTGCGCCAGGCGCTCGGCGTCCGCTGCGAGGCGGGCGGCGCCGGCATCGGTGAGCCGGAAGTAACGGCGCCGACGCCCGTTGACCTCTTCATCGCCATCCGCGGCGACGAGCCCTTGACGCTCGAGACGCTCCAACGCGGCGTAGAGAGTCGGGATTTTCATCATCATCGCGCCGTCGGAGAGCTCGCGCACCGCCGCCATGATGCCGTAGCCGTGCGCTCGTCCAGTGGCTAGGACCGTCATGATCCACACCCGTGGCTCGCGTATCTCTTCCATGCCCGAAACATACTCTGCGTAATGGAGTATCACCAGCGACTGAATCATTTGGCAGCGGTTCCGAATGGGGATTCCCATACGGAACGGGCAGCCTCGCGCTCTTCGCTCCGTTGATGAGAGCCGGTGCTCTAAAGTTCAGGCGAAGTATGGTGAGCGAAACGCAACGGGGGACGCCATGGGCCACAAACGACCGACTTACGGATTCAAGATCGGTGCGGTCGCGCTCATGGCCCTTCCTCTTCTCGCCGGGTGCGCACAGGGCACCAGCGTCTACGACGACCCGACCGTGTACTCGGATTACGACAGGGCGCAGCAAGAGCAGGACGCACTCCCCTCGCTCAGCAGCGTCGGAGACAAGCTCGATCCCGATTCGATCCGGTTCGCCGGGTCGGTCGAAGGCCTCGACTTCTACTTGGCCCTGCCTCGCGAGGGAACCGGACACTGCGTCATCGTCAACGAGGGCGACGAACCGGTCAGCGGCTGCGGCGAGAAGCTGTCAAAGCAGAACGACTGGACGGTACAGATCCACCCCGACGAAGCCGTACCGGACGACGCCACCGGCGACGGCTGGACCCAGCTCGGCAAGAACCTGTCGGTCCGCGCAAGCTGACAGCGGGAGCTCTCTCGCTGAACCACGGCACCCGGCGGAGGTCGGCCCGGCGACTTGGTGATCCGCAGAACGATCCCCATACGGGACGCTTTGCAAGGTCTAGGCGCTCTGGTTGATCGGGAAGGTCAGCACAGCACTCACGGTCGTGATCGTTGCGACGATGAGGAATCCGGTGAGGCCGGCAGCGACACGACGCGTGCCGCGCCCATCCCAGCTCGGGCGGGCCCCGACGATGAGGCACACGAAGGACAGTGCGGCGCCGAGGCCCACCAGAAGGAACCACCCAATGAACAGCCCCTCGGGCTGAGAGAAGCAGTCGCGAGCAGGGTTGTCTCGGAAGATAAGGAAGTCTCGATACACCGGGATGCACCACCCGAATGCGAGCACCGACAGGCCAGCCCCTGCCGCCCCGAGAACGCCACTGACGAGCGCGCCGACAACACCGACGACCGAGAGCGCGGGCGCAGCAGCGTCGAGCCGCTTCGGAGTGACGTCTTCGACCATCGGTCTGCCCTAGACGCCCTTGCTCGCGTAGCGCTGCTCGCTGTCGATGGGCCCGAGGTGCAGAATGCTGCCTCTGCCGTCGCAGAGCGGAAGAGCGCCCGTCTCGATGCGCTTCGCGGCGGAGGCCCCTGGGATGGTCACCTCGAGCGCTTCGGCGTCCTCGCGCTGCTCGCAGGAGGCGATCGTGTCGGGTGAGTCGTCCCAGAAGACCCACGAGTACGCAGACGCTCCAGGCGCGAGCTCGACGGAGACGTCTTCGACGTCGTTGAGGTCGGAGTGCTCGACGGTCGTGACCGCTGCGCCGGCGGAATCGATCGCGGCCGGCTCGAGGTATCCGACGAGCGTGCAGGACTGCGGACCCGCGTTCGTCAGGACGAAGTACCCGCTGCGCCCGGATCCAATTTCAGCGTCCAGGTCCACGGTGATTGCGTCCTGGCAGGCCGTCGCCATCGCTGCGGGCGTCTGCGAAGGACTCGGTGACGGCGTGGTCACCGTCGCAGTCGACGTCGATGTCGCGACGGATGCCGACGGCGACGAGTCGGCACCCGCTTCCGCGGTTCCTCCCGCGCCGGTGCAACCGGTGAGGACGAGAACGAGCGCGGCGCCCATGACGAGGGCCGGACGTGCGCGGTGGATCAGCATGACCGAACACTAGGGGACTGGAAGCGCGGATCGAGCGCAGTCGAGTCGACATGCCCGTTGCGCGATCCTCTTACAAAATGCGCGCCAACGAAGTCGCACTTCGTGCCAGCCTCAGCGCGGAGTTCCACGGCCGACGAGGATCCGTGGTGTGAAGATCAGCATCGACGGTGAGCACTACCTCCTTCAGCGGAGCGCCTTCTGGGCCGAGACGCCGGACGTCATCGGAATCTACGGCTGCGCCGAGCGGGCCCGGGAAGTGGCCGGGGAAGCAGTGGGCGCGCCGCCCGGTCCCGATCGGTGGGTTCTCGAGACGTGGAGCGGCGGCGAGCTGCGCAGCAGCGTCCGGCTCGAATGACGTTCGGGCAGCACGCTGGTGGCTCTACTGTGGCGGTGCGGTCGAGAAGTGGGGACTTCGCTGACGCCGCACGCGACAGACCGGCGAGGGGCCGCCGGTGTCGCCCTGCTCTCGGCCGCGACGCACAGCGCGGCCGAGAGCAGCACCCTCCGGCTCAGCAGCCCGTTGAACGATCCCCATACGGAAGGGTCCGCCGGCACCAGGCCGTTGGGAAATCGGGCTCTAGTCGAAGAGGGTCTTTCGCACGTCCTCCACGAGGTTCTCGACTGCAAGCTCAGGCAGCGCTCGGCTGAGAAGGTCGCCTCGCCTGATGACGATCATGGGTACGACGACCTCTCCAGTCGGCCCCTGAGCAACGAGCTCGATCACGCGGTAGATCCGGGCCCCGTCCTGCAGCAGACCA
>NZ_PSVG01000047.1:0-3464 GCF_002930885.1 Rathayibacter sp. AY1F2
GTCCCCGGTCCGCCCCTCCGTCCCGGTCCGCTCCCGCCCCGCTCCGGCTGGCGGACGCCCCCGCCGCGCAGGAGAGCCGTCGAACTCGAGAGATCACGACCGGACGACCTCCACGTGGTTCACGTTCTCCGCCGCCCGCCGCCCGCCGCGTCCGTCGGCACTCTCCTGCCCCGTCCTCTCCGGCCCTGCTCTGTCCTCTCCTTCCACGTCCTCTCCTGCCCCGTCCGGTCAGGAGCCTCCCGCCGCGGCGACCGCTCCACTCCGCCCGTGCCGCCACCCGTGCCGCCGCCCGACCTCACCGGATGCCGCTGCGCGCGAACCCCTGCACGAAGTAGCGCTGGAAGCACAGGAACAGCAGCACCATCGGCAGCACCGACACCAGCGCCAGCGCCATGCTCGCGCTGTAGTCAGGCGTCGACTGGCCCTTGAGGTAGAGCAGGCCGATCGGCAGCGTGAACAGCTCGTTGTCCTTCAGGGCGATCAGCGGCCAGGCGAAGTCGTTCCAGCTGCCGAGCAGAGTCAGCAGGATCAGGACGGCGATCAGCGGCTTCGAGAGCGGCAGCACGATCTGCAGGAACACCCGCAGGTGGCCGGCGCCGTCGATCCGCGCCGCCTCGATCAGCTCCTCCGGGATGGAGAGGAAGAACTGCCGGGCGAGGAAGATCCCGAAGGCCGCCGCTGCTCCGGGCAGGATCACCGACCAGTAGGTGCCGTAGATCTGCAGTCCGGTCACGAGCTTGAACTGCGCGACCATGATCGCCTGCACCGGGATCATCATCGTGGCCAGTGCGAGCAGGAACAGCAGGTTCCGCCCCGGGAAGCGCAGCCGCGCGAAGCCCCAGCCGGCCAGCAGGTTCACCACGACGGTGAACACCGTGACGAACACCCCGATCACGACCGAGTTGACGAACCACTCGCCCACGGGGAAGCGCGCGAACACCGTCGCGAAGTTCTCGAACGAGATCTCGCTCGGCCAGAAGCGGGGCGGGCCGGGCGCGAACACCTCGCCGCGCGGCGAGAAGGCGATGACGAGCATCCAGTAAAGCGGGAAGAACACGATCGCCGAGGCGACGATCGCGACGACGAGACGGACGACGAGTCCGGAGCGGGAGCCGTCGCGGCGGGAGGGGCGCCGGCGCGGGGTCTCGCGGGCGGTGGCCGCGGCGACCGCGGCGGGCGTGGTGACGGTGGAGGACGACATGAGGGCTCCTAGTCGACGAGATCGCGCGTGCGGCTCGTGCGCCACTGCAGATAGGTGAAGGCGAGGGAGACCAGCAGGATGACGACGCCGAGCGCGGCGCCGTAGCCCTGCTCGCGGACCTGGAAGCCGTTGCGGTACGCGTAGGTGCCGAGCACCGAGGTGGAGAAGCCGGGGCCGCCGCCCGTCATCACGAAGACGATGTCGAAGACCTGGAACGAGGCGATCACGTTCATGATCAGCAGGAAGAAGGTGGACGGGCCGACCAGCGGCACCGTCAGTGCTCGGAACTGCTGCCAGCGCGTCGCTCCGTCGATCCGTGCGGCCTCGTAGAGCTCGGGCGAGACGCTCTGCAGGCCCGCCAGGTAGATCACCATGTTGAAGCCGATCCGCAGCCACACCGCGGTCAGCATCACCGAGATCATCGCCGCGGAGCCGTCCGACTGCCAGGCGACCGGCGAGGCGCCCAGCGAGCTCAGCACCTTGTTCACGATGCCCGAGGACTCGCTGAAGATCGTGACCGCGATCATCCCGGAGGCGACGCCCGAGATCACCAGGGGCAGCACGATCACCGTGCGGAAGATCCCGCGCGCGGGCAGGACGGAGTTGAGCAGCACGGCCAGGCCGAGGCCGCCGGCGAGCTCGAGCGGCACGGTGACCGCGGTGAAGAGGAGCGTGTTGCCCAGGCTCTGCCAGAACACCGGGTCGGCGCCCATCCGCAGGTAGTTCGCGAAGCCGACCCACTCGGGCGTGCCGAAGCCGCGCGACTCCTGGAACGAGAGCTGGATCGCCCAGAGGATCGGCACGAACAGGAACAGCGCCATCAGGAGCAGGTTCGGGCCGACGAAGCCGAAGCCGGCGAGGGCCTCGCGCCTGCGGGCCGACCGCGGCCGGGCGGAGGAGCCCGCCCGGCCGCGGAGGGTGGTGGCGGTCATCAGCTGGTCGCCTGCTGGATGGCCGCGTCGAGGCCGGAGAGGGTCTCCTCGGTGCTGCGCCCGCCGACGAACGCCTCCTCGAGCTGGTCCTGCATCGCGACGGAGATCTTCGCGAGGAACGGCGAGGTGAGCTGCTGCACGTCGCGCGGCGTGATCGTCGCGGCCTGCTCGACGAAGACGGGCATCACGTCCGGGCGCACCGCGAAGTCGATCGACGCGGGGTCGATGTCGGACCGGGTGGGCAGCTCGTTCGTCGCCGCGCAGAACTCGGCCATGGTGTCGGCCTGCGTCATGAACGAGAGGAACTCGGTCGCGAGCTCGGGGTTGTCGGTGTCGGCCGTGGCGACGAGGGCGTTGCCGCCGAGGTCGGTCGCGCCGCGCTCGTCGACGGGCATCGGCGTGGCGGTCCACTCGAAGTCGGCGAGGTCGTCGATGTCCGGCACCAGGAAGGACCCGGCGAAGGCCATCGCCGCGGTCTGCTCCGTGAAGAAGGAGTCGGCGTAGGTGGCGGACTTCACCGAGCTGGTCGGCGGGACCCAGTCGTTGTCGAAGAAGCTCTTCGTGAAGTCCAGGGCCTTCGCGCCCGCGGCCGAGTCGATCGCCGGAGTGGTGCCGTCCTCCTCCAGCAGCGTGCCGTCGGCCTCGAACAGCCAGCTCAGCCAGCGGGGCGTGCCGCCGAGCTGCCAGTTGTAGACGAACGGGTACTGCTCGGCGGGCAGGCTCGCGCGCAGCTTCGCGGAGGCGTCGGCGAACTCCTCCCAGGTCCACGCCTCGTCGGCGGTCGTCGGCACGTCGGTGATGCCGGCCGCCGCGAGCAGCTGCGTGTTCACCAGCAGCGCCGACACGTCGGTCTGGTGCGGGACGCCGTAGGGCTTCCCCTCGAACGAGACGGCCTCCTGGAACGCGGGCGTGAAGGAGTCGAAGTCGCCGATCCGGTCGGTCAGGTCGAGCAGCTGCTCCTGGCTGGAGTAGACGCCGAGGTTGCCGTAGTCGACGCGGAACACGTCGGGGGCCTCGCCCGACGACAGCTGCGCGTCGATGTTGCTGAACATCTGGTCGTAGGGCACGACGTTGAGCTCGACGCTCGCCCCCTCGTGCTCGGCCTCGAAGTCGGTGATCAGCGACTCGAAGGCCGCCTGCTCGGACTCGCTGGCCCAGGTGGTGAAGGTGATCGAGTCGGCGTCGGCCGAACCGCCGCCTCCGCCTCCGAAGCCGCTGCAGCCGGTGAGGGCGGCGGTCGACGCCAGGACGGCGGCGAGGGGGATGAATCGTCTGCGCATGGGTGGTCTCCTGCTGTGAAGGGTCGGACGGGGGGGGCGGGGTCGGAGGGC
>NZ_PSVG01000048.1:0-3211 GCF_002930885.1 Rathayibacter sp. AY1F2
GGCGTGGGCGACGCAGTGGCGGAACGAGCCGCTGGTGATGCCGTGCAGCTGGTCGGAGTGCCACGCCTCCCAGACCCCGGACTTGCGGCGGGTGACGTGCACCGAGGGCATCGTCTTGGGGTCGGTGCCCACGACCCGGACGTCGACCGCGCGGGTGTTAGCGAGCGTGAGGTAGGTCTTCGCGGTGGTCTGCAAGTCAGTGGTGGTCTGCATGGTGTGGGTGCTCCCTCTGGCTGATCGTTTTTCTTTGCCTCTCCGGCGGGGAAAACCGTTTGAGTGGAGGCGGCGCAGTGACGCCGATCACGGGCGAAATAAGCCCGCAGGGCGCGTCCGATAGCGGCGGCACGGAGCCGGTGGAGCGAAATAGGTTGAAACCGCGGAGAGGTGAAGAAAACAGGTGGAACGGGCCGCCCCGCGGCCTCCCCTCTGCGGCGTTCCGTCGCCGCTGCGCGAGTGCAGCTCGCGCCCCGGAACGGGACACGGAGAGCGTGAGGGGACCACCCCTCACGGCTTGGCGACGATCCCGCTCCTCGCGCCTGACACTCCTCGGTAGCGCGCCTCGGCGGGTAGACGCGTGCCATCCCTACGCTGTCGGAGGTACCTCGTACTGTGGTGGCGTGAACAAAGCCAGCGTGAAAACGAGTGCCGCTGAGGCTGGTCGCGCCCAGTTCGCACGAGTCCGCCTCATTAACGAAGAGCTCGACAAACTCGGTGCCGATGCGGCAGAGCGGACCGCGAGCGTGATCGGGAAAGCGTCGTTTCTCGCTGTCTCTGCTGGCGTTCTCATCGCAGCATCAACGGCGCAAGTGTGGACGGTCGCAGCAACTTTCGGCGTGCTTGCCCTCGCTCTGGCATGCGTTTCGCTCACCTGCGCAGCTGTCGCAGTGCGCCCCGGCAAGAGGCGCGGCATCGAAGCACAACGTCTAGTCGATCGCTACATCGACTCCACCCAGTCAGCTTCACAAGTTGAACAACAAATGGTGCGGGACAAGGCCACGGTGTTGCGTGCACGCGAGACCGACCTCCGCGCTCGAGCGACATGGGTGTGGGTCGGTTTCGCGGCGCTCGCTCTTGCCGCGGCTGCACTGACACTTGTGTTTGCAGCAGAGACCCTTTGGAGCTGAAATGCCACGACCTAACTACGACGACAGCACTGCCGGTTCGGGCGACTCGAACGATGACGAGATGGGCACGAACCTCGGCGCCCTCTACGGCACCGGTGACGACACCCTCGGCCACCTCACGCACGGTGATGACGCAAACTTCAACTCATCCATCGGCATCTTTACGGAAGGCGAAAATGGCCCGGCCTGATTACGAAGAGGCTCGACCCGCTCCCGGCGGAAACGAGAGTTCCGCCGGCCCGGGTGAGGGAAACGTCGGTTGGCACCAGAACGGGCTCCCGGACGACAAGATCGAACGACGCGGTCGCTAAATCCCGTAGCGCAAGCACGGCACTCAACCCCTGTCAGCCGGCTGCGGGTGCGACGCTACGGCGCAGTGCGCGCTGAGTGGCGGTGGCGACGACGGCGGTCGCGCGGGTGAGGTTGGGGCTGATCGCATTGGCCTCGAGTACGCGGCCGGTGCGGCGGTTCTCGCCCTCCCTCCAGGGGACGGCGCGCTCGAGCGGAGGGCGCCTTCAATGGCGGGAACCTACGACCGACCGGGATGCACAGAATCTCGACCACGAACCTCGGCTGCGACCGCTACGAGGCGTCTCCGGATTGTCGCGACTACCGCTGAGTCCAACCCTCAACTCTAAAGAGATCTCAACGACAGAGAGGGACCGCGCCGATCGGCGCGGTCCCTCTCTGTCGTACTACGCGCCTAGCGGCGCTTGCCGGCCCCGTTGTTGGTGGCATCCACGTACACGTAGCGGTCGCCCGCGTGGGGGGTGGGCGGCAGCGGGTTGTTCTGAATGCTGGTGCGCTCGGCACCTCCGCGGTCACCTCCGCGCGGTCCGACGATCCGGTACTGGCCGCTTCCGGGAGCGGGGGTGCCGGGGGTGAGCAGATTGGCCACGAGAGGCCTCCTTTCACGCACGGCCCCCAGCACTGGTCGGCGTGGACAGTTGACCACACCCACCAGGGCCGGGTTAAGATCAGAACGATTCTCTGGCCGAAAATCCGTTCTGACCCCTGTAGCCGCTGACTTGTACTGTCAGCGTTCGCTGACAGGGGTCTTTGCGTGTACGAGCTTCAGCGTACAGCTCCGATCGGTTTCCCGCTCGGTTCTGCGGCGATTTGAGGCGGCTAAGTTAACTTTCTGGTCATTCCGGTCGGCCGGTGGATCAAATAAGCGTCCTGGGGGCCGCTGGGGGCCGCTGTGGTCGGGTTTACCCCCTTACTGTGAACGTGCGCATGGTCCTGGCGGAGAGGATCGTACGTCGGGGGCCGCCGATGTTCGATCCAGCCCGATTAGCTTCTCGCCGCCGATCGAATTTTCGTTCTCCTGGGTTTCGGTCGAGTCTGGGGCGGAAGGAGCGGTTGCGTCTTCGGTTTAGTTCTCGACCGGTGAAGTGCGGCCGCACCCTGAGCGCGGCGCGGTAGTGACGACGGCGGTCGCCCGGGTGAGATTGGGGCTGATCGCATCGGCCTCGAGTACGCGACCGGCGCGGCGGTTCCCCTCCTCGCCCCAGGAGACGGTGCGCTCGTAGCCGACGACAATCAGGGCGTCTTCCCGGTGGAGGGAGGCGACGACGTGCTCGCCCAGCTCGAACTTCGCCTCCACGTAGTGCGCAGCGATCCCGGAGGATCACGTCATCCTCTACGTGCTCCGGATCGCGGACGGCTCGGCGTAGGGGTTCAGGCCGTCCCGGCGAGGAGGGCGACGGCCGCTGCGGAGAAGAGGACAACGGCAGCCACGAGAGCGCCGCGGGCTCGGGCGCGCTTGTCGAGCGCGACCTCGGACAGCTGCGCGGAGTGGAGCTCGGAGTCGCGATACAGCGGCACGACACCGGCGACGACGAGCGCAGCGCCCGTCACGGCCAGCAGCAGAGCGATCCCGTCCCACATGCCGACCAACTTACTCAGCCGCGGGGGCGGCGCTGCGGCGGGGTGCGCGCTGCGCGGCCGTCGTGACGACGGCGGTCGCGCGGGTGAGGTTGGGGCCGATGGCGTCGGCTTCGAGGACGCGGCCGGTGCGGCGGTTCTCGCCTTCGCCCCAGGCGACGGTGCGCTCGTAGCCGACGACGATCACGGCGTCTCCCTTG
>NZ_PSVG01000049.1:0-2996 GCF_002930885.1 Rathayibacter sp. AY1F2
TTGTCGTTTTGCACCGCGGCTAGTGCGCCGCGGCGGTCCAGTTCGTACGCTCAGCACATGACTGTTCGGGGGAACGCGCGGAGCCGACGTCGGCAGCTCCTGTTGTGGGCTCTGGCTGCGCTGGTGGTGTTTGCGCTGGTGACTTTTGTTGTCGCCTTCGTGGCAACCCAGCTCAACGCTGCTGCTTTCGCCAGACGCCCGGAGATCGAGAACTGGGCTGACCCGAGCAGGGGAACATTCACGCTCGGGCTGGGATGGGGCTTGGTCGCCGCCGCAGTCACCGTCGCGGTCGGCGTCACCGTCGATCGTCTGCGGTTGCGCAACGCAAGGTAGAACGGCGTCCCGTAAGGGGATGGTCTACCGACAGAGTGTCCACTTGAGCTCACCCGACGTCGAACTCGCATACTCGCGTGGTTCCGTCTTCGTCGTAGACGGGGATGGAGTGGGTGATGCGCTCGTTCTGTTCCTGCCATGCGAGGGCGTCTTCGGGGGTGGTGAAGGAGCGTGAGGCGGTGGTGCCGTCGGCGTATTCGAGGTCGCTGCGGTGCGCGTCGCCCTGGACGCCGTTGCTGGCGAGAACCGTGATCAGATCGGGATTGCCGTTCTCGTTGATGACGTCGCAGACCAAGAAGTTCACGCCTGGCACGCCCGCTCCCAGCAGCGGGCAGTACCGGATCGTCGGACCCCGCGGAGGGGCGGAGCACACTGGCGTTCAGAACGAGCCTCTCCCGCCCACCCCGCACGCCGGTGATCGCTACGTGCTCGTCGACCGCACCAACAACGGAGCAGGCCGAGACCGCTAGGTCTAACCAGGAAGGGGTCGCGCTGTGGCGCGGTCCCTTCCCCGTTTGACAAGCTCAGCGGTAATCGCGTCGATCGATCGAGGCGTCGTAGCAGTCGCGACCGAGGTTGGTGTTCCAGATTCGACGTGAGCCCGTGGGGCGGAGGTTGCCGCCGTTGTACGCACCTTCGGCTTGCGCGTTGGGGTTACGCCACGACACCGTCTCGATACGCGCGTAGCGTTCGGGATCCATCTCGTGAAGGTCATGAATCTCGTCAAGGACGGGAACGAGGTCAGTGTCGCGCGTCGCGAGGATCACTAAGTCGATGTCGGGCGCAGCCGCTTCGCGCACCGCTGTGAGGGCACATAAGACGTCGATGCCCTTCTCCACGGGGCGACCGATCGGCTCCTTCTTGCCGTAGATATCCGTGATCGGACGTCGATCCGCACCCAGGCGGAACTTGTACTTGAGATCTCGAAGTTCGATTCGGGCGCCGTCAGATCGCCACTGCACCGCCTGATCGATGCAGCGACGATGCTGCTCCCAGTCGTGATCGACGTGCGGAAGCCCGCGGAACGCAACGACTCGAGCGAGCGTCGCATGCTCGTAGCCCGCCCGTTGCACTGCGTTGCGCTCGATAACTGCTCGTGCCGCGAACTGCTGCGGATGGATGAGCGAGTCGTGCGCATCGCCGCGGGGATCGAAGGTGTCACGAGCCGTCAAATGGACGTTCTGGTAATCGATCACGACCGCGGCACGCAACATTGAGCCCCCAAGACAGAAAAAACCCCGCCAATCCGGAGACGGCGGGGAGCAATGGAACAAATGTACTTGTCGGCGCCGACGACGTCCAGCGCTCGTCGTCCCGGGCGTGTCGCTGTTGGTCGAGTGTCGGCGCCGGCTGAGACGCTACCGGTGTGGCAGCCACCCCGAACCCTCCCTTGCTCTCCGAGATTGAGCGTGACCTTCTTGACGGCGCTCCCGTCGCGGAGGTGCTTCGAAAACTGATCGTTCTCGGCGGCCGCGCTGGATCCAACGAGCTGCGCGACTGGGCCTCGCAGGAACTCCGTGGCTACGGCGAGGTTCCCCCCGACGACCTCCCGAGTTACCGTCGAATACGAGGGCTCATCCAGATCGACGGCCTAACCTACGGCGCACAGATCTCCCATCAGAGCATCGGAGTCCATCAACTCCCTCCGCAAGTACAGGGTCACCTCACTGACGAGGTGCCCTTCTGGCAGGGGATCGGGGAGATCCAAGCCATGGTCGCTGGCGGCGGAGACAACGGTGCTGTTCGCATCACACTCCCTCAAGAGCGCCTCATCGCACAGTGGATGGACAACACATCCGGCAACCGGCACCAGAAGATCACCGCTGTCTACTGGAGCCTCAACGTGAACGCCCTCGAGGGGCTCCTCGACCAGGTCCGCACACGACTCGCGGAGCTTCTCGGGGAACTTCGATCGGTCACACCCCCCACTGCAGACGCACCCACAGCTGCGCAAGCCGCTCAAGCCGTCAACATCGTCGTCCATGGGAAAGGCGCTCGGGTGCAGGTCGCTCAGTCGGATCACTCCGCTACGGCGGCCCTCCCCGCCGCTGACGTCATATCAGAGGAGAAGGGACCGTTTTGGACGCTCGGGAAGCGCCTCTGGGGTGGGGCAATCGGTGTCGCCACCATCGCAGCGACCGTCATCGGCTGGCTTCAGCTCACCTGACGGCGCCGATCTGCGCGGTCCCGTCCCGCATGGGAATCCGTCCACGGGACGATCCCCTACGCGGCGTCAAGACTGATTGAAGTGTGGAACGTGAGCGTGCGCGAGCGCAGATCATCGGTCCTGTCGGTGCATGAACAGATAGAGAGCGGCGACGACCGTAGAGAGCCCAACAACGGCTGCCGTCACTCCAAGGACGATCCAGCCCGCCCGCACGTCGGGTGCCACAGCCAGTCCGGTCGCAACACCGGCGAGGGCGATGACTAGGGGCGTGAGAGCCACCAGTATGCGGCGCATAGCCGAAGCCTAGATTCGGTCGATGAGGATCGCTGGGCTGTTCCGATGGGCGTCCGGTAGGGGGTCGCTCAGCGGGCCGTCGAGCCGGCGGGTGCTGCTCTCGGCCGCGCTGTGCGTCGCGGCCGAGAGCAGGGCGACACCGGCGGCCCCCCGCCGGTCTGTCGCGTGCGGCGTCAGCGAAGTCCCCACTTCTCGACCGCAC
>NZ_PSVG01000005.1:0-193141 GCF_002930885.1 Rathayibacter sp. AY1F2
CCAGCAAGCTGGGCTTCATCGTTCGACTTGCATGTGTTAAGCACGCCGCCAGCGTTCGTCCTGAGCCAGGATCAAACTCTCCGTAAAAAAATTACGACCCCCAACCCCGAAGAGAAGGAGAGTCAAGTTTGACCTCTAGCAAATAAGACATCTCTCCGACCCGAAAGCCGGAAGCTGACATCAATTTCCAAAGGAATCCCAACCCGATCCGAAGATCAAGGCCGGGGTATAAAATTGGCATTGAACATAGTGCACGCTGTTGAGTTCTCAAGAATCGGACACATCCCGCCTCCACACCAGAACGGTGCTTCACAACGAAAGTGATCGAAGATTGCTGTACGAGGGCGTGAGCCACTCGATTTGTCTTGCTTGCCGAGACCGGTTAGGCTTGTCAGGACCGAAGTCCCGATCGCCTCCGTGGCAACTCGACTAACTTAGCACATCCGCAGGCCGTGTCAAGTCCGGCTTCTTCGTGGTGTTCGCTGCACGATCGAGGACCGCACCGCTGCACCGGGCTCGGCCGTGAGGCCTTGCAACGAAGCCGGGACCGTGTCCCGTGGAGGCTTTGCATCTTACGCTCGCGATCCCGCAGTCTTCAAGAGACGAATCTCTAACAGGCCTGGGAGCGAGGGGATGGTCCCCGCTTGAGGTGGGCCAGCTGGTCTCGACGCTCCGCGCCTGACTCCCGCTTGCCGCTCCTTTGGGGTGACGAGGAGTTACATTACGTCGGGCCTCGGCCGAGCGGCAAATCGCCTGCGTCCCGGGCGTGTCGCGATTCAGGGGCCGTGCGTCGCTGAGTGTCCGACTCGGTACCCGACACCGGCTACCGGCTACCGGCTACCGGCTACCGGCTACCGGCTACCGGCTACCGGCTACCGGCTACCGGCTACCGGCTACCGGCTACCGGCTACCGGCTACCGGACACCGGACACCGGACACCGGACACCGGACACCGGACACCGGACACCGGACACCGGACACCGGACACCGGACACCGGACACCGGACACCGGACACGGGACACGGGACACCGTGTTGATGAGACCGCCGACGCCGTCATCATCCGCGTCCGCTCGAGGAGAGCGGGCACGCGGTCAGCGGACGAAGGCCCCGGCGAAGCTCTTCTTGCCGCGACGGAGGACGGCGATCCCATCGATCAACGGGAGCTCGCCGAGCGTGACGGTCTCGGACGGGAGGGCGGTGTTGTTCACCGAGAGCCCGCCCTGGGCGAGAGCCCGCCGCGCCTCCCCCGTGCTGGCGACGAGTCCGGTCTCGACGAACGCCTGCAGCGCCGGCGTCTCCGGGGTCGCCTCCATCGAGGGCACCGCCTCGAGTGCGCCGCGGAGGATGACCGGGTCGATCCCCTCGAGCGAGCCCTTGCCGAAGAGCGCGGCCGAGGCGTCGATCACCGAGCGCGTCGCCTCCGCTCCGTGCACCAGCGACGTGACCTCCCAGGCGAGCGCGCGCTGCGCCTCCCGGCGGAACGGCTCGTCGGCAGCGGCCTTCTCCAGGCGCTCGATCTCCGTGCGCGGCAGGAAGGTGAAGATCCGCAGGCGGTCGGCGACGTCACGGTCGTCCGTGTTGACCCAGAACTGGTAGAACGCGTACGGGCTGGTGAGCTCGGAGTCGAGCCAGACGGCGTTGCCCTCGCTCTTGCCGAACTTGGTGCCGTCGGAGTTCATCACCAGCGGTGTGCCGATCGCGTGGACCGACACGCCCTCCGTGCGGTGGATCAGGTCGGTCCCGCTCGTCAGGTTGCCCCACTGGTCGCTGCCGCCGGTCTGCAGGACGCACCCGTACTGCCGGTAGAGCTCCAGGTAGTCGAGTCCCTGCAGGATCTGGTAGCTGAACTCGGTGTAGCTGATCCCCGCGTCGGAGTTGAGGCGGGCGCTGACCGCGTCCTTCTTGAGCATCGTCCCCACACGGAAGTGCTTCCCGATCTCCCGCAGGAAGTCGATCGCCGACAGCGGAGCGGTCCAGTCGAGGTTGTTGACCAGGCGCAGCCCGTTGTCGCCGCCCGCGGGAACGAACCGGGACACCTGCGCCTGGAGGCGCTCGACCCACGCCGTCACCGTCTCGCGCGAGTTCAGCGTCCGCTCGGCCGTCGGACGCGGATCCCCGATCAGCCCGGTCGAGCCGCCGACGAGCCCGAGCGGCCGATGCCCGGCCAGCTGGAGCCGGCGCATGACGATCAGCTGCACCAGGTTCCCGAGGTGGAGGCTGGGCGCGGTCGGGTCGAACCCGCAGTAGTAGGTGATCGGCTCCCCCGACAGCAGCTCGCGCAACGCTCCCGCATCGGTCGACACGTGCACCGAGCCTCGCCAGACCAGCTCGTCCCACACGGAGTCGAAGGCGGGGTCGAGCCGCGGGCTCGTCGCGGACCCGGGGAGGTGCTGGTCGATCACCCGACCAGGCTACCGCGGCGGGAAGGAGCCGGTCTCCGGGAGTCAAGCGCACAGGCTTGATCCGGGGCGATCAAGTGCCGATACTTGATCGAGGAGGTCCGATGTTCGTCATCACCGCGGATCAGCGCGACAGCAGGCACGACCACGACCGCGTGGACCAGGCGATCGCGAGCCTGATCGACGACGGTCGGGCGTCGTTCGTCCTGCCCCCGGAGCGGACGGCGGGCGACGAGTTCCAGTGCGTGCTCGACCGGGCCGATGCCGTCGTCGCGCTCGTGCTCGAGCTGCACCGGACCGGCCACTGGAGCATCGGCCTCGGGATCGGCCCCGTCGACCGGCCACTCCCCGCGACCACGAGAGCGGCGACCGGGGAGGCGTACTTCGCGGCGCGCCGGGCGGTCGAGGCGGCGAAGGGCCGGCCGACGCGCTTCTCCCTCGATCCGGACGCACCGGGAACGGCGGCGCCGGCACCGGCGGACGTCCAGGCGCTGATCGATCCGCTCCTCCTGCTGCGCGACGCGCGCTCCGAGGCCGGCTGGCAGATCGTCGACCTGCTCGAGAGCGGCCTCTCCCAGAAGGATGCGGCCGAGCGCCTCGCCGTCAGCCCGCAGGCGGTCAGCCTCCGGGTCCGCGCGGCGAGTGCTCGAGTCGACGCTCCCGCCCGTGACGCGCTCGCGCGCCTGCTGACAGTGGTTGACCGTACGCTCGACCCCACCGACGAGAGGACACCCCGATGACGGCACCCCCCGGATCCCCCGCCCTGCTCCTCGCCTCCGCGCTGCAGTCCGCCTCGTGGACGGGCGTGGTGCTCGTGCTGCTCGCCGGACTCGCCGGTGCGGTGCTCGCCGTGCGCCTTCGCCGTCCGCAGCTCGCCTGGATCCCCCTCGTGGCGGCGGCCGCCGCCTTCCTGCTCACGGCGGTCGCCGGACCGTCCGCGCCCCCGATCCACTCCGTCCTGGTGGCGGTGCTGGCCTTCGCGCTGGCGATCGCGGGCGGCGGGCCGGTCGTGCTGCTCACCCTCCGGCTCGCGACGGCCGACTCCCGCAGCGGCAGCCACGGCGGCATCATGGTCGCCGGAACCTCCCGCCCCGCCGCCGGGAGCGCGCCCTCGGCGATCGGCCAGCCGATCGAGGTGCTGCGCGGGGGGACGACGATCGGGGTCCTCGAGCGGATCGCGACGGCCGGCGCACTGATGAGCGGTCTCCCCGAGGGGATCGCGGTCGTGGTGGCGATCAAGGGCGTCGGCCGCTTCAGCGAGCTCGCCTCCCCGGAGGCGCGCGAGCGGTTCATCATCGGCACGCTGGCGAGCCTCGCCTGGGCGGCGGCTCTCGGCGTTCTCGCCCGGCTCTACCTCGCGGGCTGAGCTCCGGGCCGCCGCCGGGGCACTGCTCTCCGGTAGGGCGAGACGGTGGGGTCGCCCGGGATGCTGAAGCGCCACGGGAAGTCGTCCCCGCCGCCCGGGCCCGAGACGCCGGTGCGCGGGCCCGCCGCCACGGAGGACGGCCTCTCCCCCGGCAGCAGCTCGAACGCCGCCTCGAGTGGGTCGCCCGACTCGGTGAGACGGACTCCGAGGGCCTTCGCCAGCCGTGCGGGTCCGCGGGCCAGATCCCGGCTGCGAACGGGTCCGCGCCGGATCATCGCGAGATCCTCCCCCGATACGACCTCGCCGGCGCGCAGCAGCACCGCCGACGCCGTGCCCGCCGGGGAGCAGACGATGTTCACGCAGGTGTGCATCCCGTAGGTGAAGTACGCGTACACGGACCCGGGCGGACCGAACATGGGAGCCGTCCGGGGTGTCGGTCCGCGGTGCGCATGCGAGCCCGGATCCTCACCGGTTCCGAGGTACGCCTCGACCTCGGTCAGCCGGACGCCGACCACGCCCTCCGGCGTGCGGTGCAGGAGGACGCGGCCGAGCAGCTCCGGTGCCACCTCGAGGGCCGAGCGCGCGAGGTCGGGGAGGTCGGCGCTCAGAAGAAGCTCTGGCCCGACACGAGGGTGATCACGATCACCGCGACGATGACGACTGCGGCGACGAGCACCAGAGTCCGCTGCTGCCAGGGCCGCAGCGGCGGACGGCCGTCGTCGCCCGGCGCTCCTCGAAGAGTCACGGGCGTTCCCCTCGGAGGGATCCGCGCACGACCCGGACGCGCTCGGTCAGCCGGGCGAGCTGCTCCGCGACGCGGTCGGGAGCCGTGCCGCCGACACCGTCCCGGCTCGCCACCGATCCCTCGATGCTGAGGACCGACCGCACGTCTGGAGTGAGCAGCGGCGACACCGAGGCGAGCGCGGCGTCGTCGAGATCCTCGAGCCCCCTCCCCTGCGACTCCGCCAGCTTGACCAGCTCACCGGTGATCTCGTGGGCGTCCCGGAAGGGCACGTGCTTCTTCACGAGCCACTCGGCCACGTCGGTCGCGAGGGAGAAGCCCTGGGGCGCGAGCTCCGCCATCCGGTCGGTGTGGAAGGTGAGGGTCGCGATCATGCCGGTGAACGCGGGCAGCAGGACCTCGAGGGTCGTCACCGAGTCGAAGACCGGCTCCTTGTCCTCCTGCAGGTCGCGGTTGTAGGCGAGCGGCAGCGCCTTGAGGGTCGCGAGCAGCCCGGTGAGGTTGCCGATCAGCCGGCCGGACTTCCCCCGGGCGAGCTCGGCGATGTCGGGGTTCTTCTTCTGCGGCATGATCGAGGACCCGGTCGAGTAGCCGTCGTCGAGCGTGACGAAGGCGAACTCCCGCGTGTTCCAGAGGATGACCTCCTCCGCGATGCGCGAGACGTCGATCCCGATCATGGCGGCGACGAAGGCGAACTCGGCGACGAGGTCGCGGCTGGCCGTCCCGTCGATCGAGTTCGGCACGCTCGACGCGAAGCCGAGATCGCGGGCGACCGCCTCGGCGTCCAGGCCGAGGGTCGAGCCGGCGAGGGCGCCCGAGCCGTAGGGCGAGACGTCCGCCCGGACGGCCCAGTCCCGCAGGCGCTCCAGATCGCGCAGCAGCGCCCAGCCGTGGGCGAGCAGATGGTGCGCGAGGAGCACGGGCTGAGCGTGCTGGAGGTGGGTGCGCCCGGGCATGATCGCCGTCGGGTGCGCCGACGCCTGCGCGGCGAGGGCGTCGATGAGCTGCACCACCAGCTCCGAGACGAGCGCCGCGTGGTCGCGGAGGTACATCCGGACGAAGGTGGCGATCTGGTCGTTGCGCGAGCGCCCCGCGCGGAGCTTGCCGCCGAGCTCGGGACCGGCTTCGAGCATCAGGCCGCGCTCGAGGGCGCCGTGCACGTCCTCGTCGGACTCGTCGGCGGCGAAGCTCCCGTCGGCGACGGCAGCCTCGAGCCGGTCGAGCGCCGCGAGCATCGCGGTGAGCTCGGCGTCGTCGAGGTAGCCCGCTCCGGCGAGCGCCCGGGCGTGGGCGCGGGAGCCGGCGAGGTCGTAGGGGGCGAGCTGCCAGTCGAAGTGGGTCGACCTCGAGAGCGCGGCGAGCTCGGGCGAGGGGCCGCCGGCGAAGCGGCCGCCCCAGAGGGCTCCGGCCTCGCCCGCGCGGGCGGAGGGTCGTTCCGTCATGGTTCTCCTCGGGTTCGGCTGTCGAGTCTACTGAGCGGCGTCGGCGGTGCCGGCGCGCTCCAGGAGCCACACGAGCAGGGCCTTCTGCGCGTGCAGGCGGTTCTCCGCCTCGTCCCAGATCACGCTCTGCGGGCCGTCGATCACGTCGGCGGTCACCTCGTAGCCGCGGTCCGCGGGCAGGCAGTGCAGGAACAGCGCGTCGGGAGCGGCAGCGGCCATCGTGGCGGCGTCGACCCGGTAGGCGCCGAAGGTCGCGACGCGCGCCGCCTTCTCGTCCTCCTTGCCCATCGACACCCACGTGTCCGTGATCACGATGTCGGAGCCGGCCGCGCCCTCGTCGGGGTCGGTCGTGGTGATCGCCGATCCGCCGGTGGTCGCGGCGATGCGCTGCGCATCGGCCAGGACCGCCGCGTCCGGCGAGTACGACTCCGGGGAGACGATGCGGACGTGCATGCCGGCCGTGGCCCCCGCCAGGAGGTACGAGTGCGCCATGTTGCTCGCTCCGTCGCCGAAGAACGTGAGCGTGAGTCCCGCGAGGTGACCGCGGTGCTCGCGGATGGTCAGCAGGTCGGCGAGGAGCTGGCACGGGTGGAACTCGTCCGAGAGCGCGTTGACGACCGGCACGCGCGTGCTGCGCGCCATCTCCTCCAGGCCCGACTGCGCGTAGGTGCGCCATACGATGGCGGCGACCTGGCGCTCCAGGACCCGCGCCGTGTCGGAGGCGGTCTCCTTGCCGCCGAGCTGGCTGCTCGCGGTCGAGATGATCAGGGGGCTGCCGCCGAGATCGGCGATGCCGACCGCGAAGGAGACACGGGTGCGCGTGGAGGACTTGTCGAAGATCACGGCGACGGTCTGCGGCCCGGCGAGGGGCTTCCGGGAGAAGCGGTCGCGCTTGAGCTCGAGGGCGAGGTCGAGGATCTCGGCCTGCTCGGCGGGAGTGATGTCGTCGTCGCGGAGGAAGTGGCGGGTCACGGTGCTGGTCGCTTTCGGTGGAGGTACGGGGTCAGAGGGTCTGCAGTGCGCGGCCGAAGCGCTCGGCGAACTCGGCGACGTCGGCGGCGGTCACCACGAGCGGAGGCGCGAGCCGGATGCTCGAGTCGTTCGCCGCGTTCACGATCAGGCCGGCGTCGAGGCAGGCGGCGGCGAGCTCGGCGGCGACCGGCCGGGTCAGGGCGATGCCCAGGAGGAGGCCCGCGCCGCGGACCCCTCCGATCAGGGGCGAGTCGAGAGCGGTCAGCGCGTCGACGATCTGCGCCCCGCGCTCCCGCGCGTTGCCGAGAAGGTCGGCGCGCTCGATCTCGGCGAGCACGGCTCCGGCCACGGCGGTCGCGAGCGGATTGCCGCCGAAGGTGCTGCCGTGGTGGCCCTTCTGCAGGAGATCGGACGCCTCGCCGAAGGTCACCAGCGCTCCGACGGGGAAGCCTCCGCCGAGCCCCTTGGCCAGGGTGACGGCGTCGGGCAGGATCCCCGCCTCCTGGTAGGCGAACCAGCGTCCGGTCCGCCCGACCCCGGTCTGGATCTCGTCGACGATGAGCAGCGCGCCGTGCTCGCGGGTGAGCTCCCGCGCGCGCTCGAGGTAGCCGGCCGGCAGCGGGATGACGCCCGCCTCCCCCTGGATGGGCTCGACGATCAGCGCGGCGACGGACTCGTCGAGAGCCGCCTCGAGGGCCTCGATGCTCGCCTCGAGGTGCTCGACCCCTCCCGGCATCGGCTCGAACGGCGCGCGCATGGCCGCCTTGCCGGTCAGAGCGAGCGCGCCCATCGTCCGCCCGTGGAACGCGTTCTGCAGCGCCACGACGCGGTGCCGGCCGCCGGCCGCGTTCAGCCGCGCCAGCTTGAAGGCCGCCTCGTTGGCCTCGGTGCCCGAGTTGGCGAAGTAGACGCGGCCCGTCTCCCCGGCCCCGGTGAGGCGGCGCAGGGTCTCGGCGAGCTCGATCTGCGGGGCGGTCGCGAAGTAGTTGGAGACGTGGGCGAGCGCACCGGCCTGGCGCGTCACGGCCTCGACGAACACGGGATGCGCATGGCCGAGCGAGTTGACGGCGATGCCGCCGAGGAAGTCGAGGTACTCCCGCCCGTCGACGTCCCAGACCCGGCAGCCCTCGCCGCGCTCGAGCACGGCGAGCGGCGGCGCGAAGGTCTGCATCATCGCGGCGGAGTAGCGGTCGCGCGCCGAGCCGGTGCGGGACGCGGTCGTGGGGGTGGACATGGTGGCCTTTCGATCGGAGCGGTCCGGCCGCGAGGGCCGACGGTGCGCGCGTCCCGGACGGGACGGGCGCTCGGAGCCGGGGCCGCTGAGGATCAGCGGCCCGACATTCGCTCCCGGTCGCGGGGGTCGAGCGAGGCGACGACCTCGGTGCCGATGCCCTCCGAGGTGAACACCTCGAGCAGGATCGAGTGCGGGATGCGGCCGTCGATGATGGCGGCCTTGGGCACTCCCCCGCGCACGGCGTCGAGGCAGGCGGTCATCTTGGGGATCATGCCCGATTCGAGCGAGGGCAGCAGAGCCGCGAGGTCGTCCGAGCGGATGTGCGAGACGAGCGACTCGCGGTCGGGCCAGTCGGAGTAGAGGCCGGCCACGTCGGTGAGGACGACGAGCTTCTCGGCGCCGAGCGCGACGGCCAGCGCGGCGGCGGCGGCGTCGGCGTTGACGTTCAGCGACTGCGTGGGGTCGTCCGAGTCGGGGGCGATCGAGGACACGACCGGGATCCGGCCGGCCTCGAGCTGAGCGAGGACGGCGGCGGGATCCACGGCGATCACGTCTCCGACGAGTCCGAGGTCGTGCTCCTCGCCGTCGATCACGACACCGCGGCGGCGGCCGACGAAGAGGCCCGCGTCCTCACCGGAGATACCGGCGGCGAGGGGGCCGTGCTCGTTGATCCGGCGGACGATGTCGCGGCTGATGCTGCCGGTGAGCACCATCCGCACCACCTCCATCGCCTCGGGGCTCGTGACCCGGTAGCCGCCCCGGAACTCGCTCTCGATCCCGAGCCGGTCGAGCATCCGCGAGATCTGGGGCCCGCCGCCGTGGACGACCACGGGGCGGATCCCGGCGTAGCGCAGGTAGACCATGTCCTGGGCGAAGGAGCGCTGCAGCTCCTCCGACACCATCGCGTTGCCGCCGAACTTGATTACCATCGTGCGCCCGTGGAAGCTCTGCAGCCAGGGCAGCGACTCGATGAGCGTCGCGGCCTTCCCGGGCGCGGCGTCGCGCTCGGCGCGGCTCTCGGCCGAGAGGGTGGTGTCGTCGCTCATGGCCGCCTCAGCTCGAGTACGCGGAGTTCTCGTGCACGTAGTCGTGCGTGAGGTCGTTGGTCCAGATCGTGGCCGTCGCGTCGCCGGCGTGCAGGTCGATGTCGACGGCGACCTGCCGAGGGGCGAGGTCGACGAGGTCGCGGCTCTCGTGCGGCTCGCCCGCGAGGCAGACCTGCACCCCGTTCATCGCGACGTCGATGCCGTACGGGTCGAACTGCGCATCGGTCGTGCCCACGGCGGCGAGGACGCGGCCCCAGTTGGGGTCCTTGCCGAAGATCGCGGCCTTGAACAGGTTGCTGCGGGAGACGGCGCGGGCGACGACCACGGCCTCGTCCTCGGTCGCGGCGTTCAGCACGCGGATCGCGACGTCGTGGTCGGCGCCCTCCGCGTCGGCCTGCAGCTGCAGGGTGAGGTCGCGGCAGACCGCGGTCAGGGCCTCGGTGAACTCGTCGGCGTCGGCCTCGACGCCGCTGGCGCCGCTCGCGAGCAGTGCGACGGTGTCGTTCGTCGACATGCAGCCGTCCGAGTCGAGGCGGTCGAAGGTGACGCGGGTCGCGGCACGCAGGGCGGTGTCGAGAGCGGCGGACTCGAGGGCCGCGTCGGTCGTGATCACGACCAGCATCGTCGCCAGACCCGGCGCGAGCATCCCGGCGCCCTTGGCCATGCCGCCGATGCTCCAGCCCCGCTCGGAACGGACCACCGCCTGCTTCGGGACCGTGTCGGTGGTCATGATCGCACGGGCGGCCGCCTCGCCCGCCTCGGGTCCCCCGGCGAGCTCGGCGGAGGCGCCGGTCACGCCGGCGGTGAGCTTCGCGAGGTCGAGCTGGTCGCCGATCAGCCCGGTGGAGCACACCAGCACGTCGCCGGCGGACACCTCGAGGCTCTCGCCCACGAGCTCCGCGGTGCGGTGGGTGACCTGGAAGCCCTGAGCACCCGTGTAGCAGTTGGCGCCGCCGGAGTTGAGGACGATCGCCGAGACGACGCCGTCGCGCATCACCTGCTCGCTCCAGAGGACGGGGTTCGCCTTGCAGCGATTGCTCGTGAAGACCGCGGCGGCGCTCTGCAGCGGGCCGAGGTTCTGCACGAGCGCGACGTCGCGCGCTCCGGTCGACTTCAGCCCGGCGACGACTCCGGCCGCCCGGAACCCTGCTGCTGCGGTGACGCTCACGGCGCGACTCCGTTCACGCTCAGGCCGAGGGACTCCGGGAGTCCCAGGGCGATGTTGGTGGACTGGACGGCCGCGCCCGCGGTGCCCTTGACCAGGTTGTCGATGGCCGAGACGACCACGACGCGGCGGGCCCGCTCGTCCACGGCGAGTCCGATCAGAGCGGTGTTCGCCCCCACCACGTCGGCCGTCCGGGGGAAGGAGCCCTCCGGGAGCAGCTGGACGAAGGTCTCGTCGCCGTAGGCGGTCTCCCACGCGGCGCGCACGTCCTGCGCGGAGACGCCGGGAGCGAGGCGCGCGGTCGAGGTCGCCAGGATGCCCCGGGACATCGGCACGAGGACCGGGGTGAACGAGATCGAGACGGGTCCGGCTCCGGCGAGCAGGAGGTTCTGCCGGATCTCGGGATTGTGGCGGTGCGCTCCGCCGAGGCCGTAGGCGTGCGCGGAGCCGAGGAGCTCGCTGGCGAGGAGGTCGATCCGCAGGCTCTTGCCCGCACCCGAGGGTCCGACGGCGAGGACCGCGACGAGGTCCGACGACTCGATCACTCCGGCGTGCAGGCCGGGGGCCAGGCCGAGCGTGATCGCCGTGACGTTGCAGCCGGGGACGGCGATGCGCCGCACTCCGGCGAGCGCCTCGCGCTGCTTGCGTCCGCCGCCGCCGATCAGCAGCTCCGGGAGCCCGTAGGGCCAGGCCCCGGCGAAGTCGCCCCCGTAGAAGTCGGCCCAGTCCTGCGGGTCGGTCAAGCGGTGGTCGGCGCCGCAGTCGACGACGAGGACGTCCTCGGGCAGGGTCGCGGTGATCTCGCCCGACTTCCCGTGCGGGAGGGCGAGGAAGACGACGTCGTGCCCGGCGAGGTTCCCGGTCGTCGTGTCGACGAGGACGAGGTCGCGGAGCGAGCGGAGGTGCGGGTGCACGGCGACGAGGGGCTGACCCGCGTTGGCGTGCGCCGTCACCGTGCGCACCTCGAACTCGGGGTGGTCGGCGAGCAGTCGCAGCAGCTCGCCGCCCGCGTAGCCGCTCGCACCGGCCACCGCCACGGAGAAAGTCATGCCCGAGAGCCTAGCCGGTGCGGGTGCGGGGCCCCGCCCGGCCGAGCCGGACGGGACCCCCGGCCTCACTCGCGGAGTCGGACGCCGAAGCGCTCCGCCGCCACGGCCACGCCGTTCTCCTTCGCGGCCGTCGCCTCGGCCGCGGTGAGCGTGCGGTCCGGCGCGCGGAAGCGCAGCGCGAATGTCAGCGACTTCGTCCCCTCGGCGAGCCCGGTGCCGCGGTAGTCGTCGACCAGGCGGATCGCCTCGAGCAGCTCGCCCGCCCCCTCGGCGACGGCGGCGCGCACGTCGGCTGCCGCGATGCCGACCGGCACGACGAGCGAGAGGTCCTGGGTCGCGGCGGGCAGCGCGCCCACCGGACGGGCCACGACGACCCTCCCGGCCCGCGCGAGCAGCGGCTCGAGGTCGAGCTCGACCACGGCGACGCGGCGCGGGAGGTCGAGCTCCTCGGCGAGCGCCGGGAGCAGCTCCCCCGCGTGCCCGATGACCGCGCCGTCGAGCACGACCTCGGCGGTGCGGCCCGGGTGCAGCGCGGCGTGGGCCCCCTGGCGCAGCACGAGCTCGGTGCCGGTCGCCGCGGCGACCTCGCGGACCACGTCGAGGGCGTCGCGCCAGTCGACGTCACGCCCGGCGACACCGGGCTGGCGCACGACGGCGGCACCCGTGAGCAGCGCCGCGAGGTGCCGCGGCTGCGGCGGAATGCCCGCGTTCAGCTCGGCCTCGACCTCCGCGGACGGACGCGTCCCGCCCGCAGGGAGCGCCCCCGAGCCGAACGGGCGGCCGGCAACCGGGAGGAAGACGGAGCCGAGCTCGTAGACCGCGAGATCCGTCAGGCCGCGCGAGCGGTTGCGGGCCGCGACCTGCACGAGACCCGGCAGCAGAGAGATCCGCAGCTGGCCCGCGGTCGCGTCGAGCGGGTTGGCGAGCGTGATCTGCTCCTGCGGCTCCCCGTCGACCGAGCCGAGCCGGTCGTTGATCGAGCGCGAGAGGAACGGGTACGAGAGCACCTCGGTCAGACCCGCGGCGGCGAGCGCCTGGGCGAGGGTGCGGCGCAGCCGCTGGCCCGGGGTCAGCCCGCGGCCGGGAGGCGCCACGGGCAGGATCGCCGGGATGCGGTCGTACCCGGTGATGCGGGCGACCTCCTCCGCGAGCGAGGCGCGGTCGACGAGGTCGGGGCGCCAGCTCGGCGGAGTCACCAGCAGGCCCGCTCCGCCGGCCTCGACGGAGGCGCCGATCTCGACGAGCGCGCCGCGGATCTCCTCCGGGGTGTACTCCACGCCGATGAGGCCTGCGACGTAGCCGTCCGGCAGCTCGACCGGCTCCGCCGTGCGCGGGTCGGCCAGGACCGAGCCGAGCTCGTCCGCCGTGCCGCCGGCGAGCTCCACGAGCAGCTGCACCGCGCGGGCCGCGGCGACCGAGGCCACCTCGGGGTCGACGCCGCGCTCGAAGCGCCGCGACGCCTCGCTCGGCAGCTTGTGCCGGCGAGCCGTCCGGGCGATCGAGACCGGGTCGAAGTTCGCCGCCTCGAGCAGGACGTCGGACGTGGCGTCCGAGATCTCGGTGCGCGCGCCCCCCATCACTCCGGCGAGGCCGATCGCCCCGCCGTCGTCGGCGATGACGAGGTCCTCCGCGTGCAGGCGCCGGGTCTGGCCGTCGAGCGTCTCGAGGGTCTCCCCCGGTGCGGCGCGGCGCACCACGATGCAGCCCTGCAGGGTCGCCAGGTCGTAGCCGTGCAGCGGCTGGCCCAGCTCGAACATCACGTAGTTGGTGATGTCCACGACGAGCGAGATCGAGCGGACGCCGGCCAGTCGCAGTCGCGCGAGCATCCACGGCGGCGTCGGTCGTGAGACGTCGACGCCCCGAACGACGCGCGTGACGAACACGGAGGCGCCGACACGGCCGCGGATCGGCGCCTCGTCGGCCACGGACACGGGGAAGACGGGGGCCGTCTCCGTGCGCTCGTGCGGAGGGAGCGCCCGAGCGGGGTCGCGGAAGGCGGCTCCGGTGGCGTGGGCGTACTCGCGGGCGATGCCGCGGATCGAGAAGGCGTAGCCGCGGTCGGGCGTCACGTTGACCTCGACCGCGGCGTCGTCGAGACCGAGGAGCGCGACGGCGTCCGTGCCCGGCTCCGGGTCGAGCCCGAGCGAGGCGAGGCGGAGGATGCCGTCGTGGTCGTCCCCGAGGCCGAGCTCGCGGCTCGAGGCGATCATCCCGTCGGACACGTGCCCGTAGGTCTTCCGCGCGGAGATCGGGAACGGCCCGGGCAGGACCGCGCCCGGCAGTGACACGACGACCTTGTCGCCGGCCGCGAAGTTGTGGGCTCCGCAGACGATGCCGCGGACGTCCTCTCCGCCGTCGGCGGCCCGCCCGCCCTCCGGGGCCACGCGGACGTGGCACCAGTTGATGGTCTTGCCGTTCTTCTGCGGCTCCGGAGCGAGGTCGAGCACCTCGCCGACGACGACGGGGCCGGTCACCTCGAAGCGGTGGACGTCCTCCTCCTCCAGGCCGACCGACACCAGGGCCGCGTGCACGGACTCCGTCGTGACGTCCTGCTCGAGGTCGACGTACTCCCCCAGCCAGCTCAGCGGGATGCGCATCAGATCACCATCCCGTACTGCTCGCTGAAGCGGACGTCGCCCTCGACCATGTCGCGCATGTCCTTCACGTCGTTGCGGAACATCAGGGTCCGCTCGATCCCCATGCCGAAGGCGAACCCGGAGTACTCCTCCGGGTCGATCCCGGCCGCGCGCAGCACGTTCGGATTGACCATGCCGCAGCCGCCCCACTCGATCCAGCGGGCACCGCCGACGAAGGTCGGGTGCCAGACGTCCAGCTCGGCGCTGGGCTCGGTGAAGGGGAAGTAGTTCGGGCGCAGGCGAATGCGCGCGTCGTCGCCGAAGAGGATCCGCGCGACGTGCTCGAGGGTGCCCCGCAGGTGCGCCATGGTCAGGCCGCGGTCGACGGCGAGACCCTCGAACTGCGTGAACACGGGCGTGTGCGTCGCGTCGAGCTCGTCGGTGCGGTACACCCGTCCGGGAGCGATCACGTAGAGCGGCAGCGGGCGCTCGAGCATCGAGCGGATCTGCACCGGCGAGGTGTGCGTGCGCAGCACCAGGTGCGAGTCGACGGGGTCGACGAAGAAGGTGTCCTGCATGGCTCGGGCCGGGTGGTCCTCGTCGAAGTTCAGGGCGTCGAAGTTGAACCACTCGTTCTCGAGCTCCGGCCCCTCCGCGATCTCCCAGCCCATCCCGACGAACACGTCGGCGATCGACTCCTGGAGCAGCGAGAGGGGGTGGCGGGCGCCGCGGCGCACGAAGCTGGCGCCGGCGGTGACGTCCACGCGCTCGGCCTCGAGCGCGGCCGCGTCCTCGGCCTCGACGAGCTCGGCCTCGCGGGCGGCGTAGGCGTCGCCCACCTGCTTGCGGGCACCGCCGACGAGCTTGCCGGACGCCGCCTTGTGCTCGGGCGGGACGGAGCGCATCTGCGCGTTGAGGCGGGCGAGGGCGGACCCCTCGCCGAGGTGGGCGGCTCGGGCGGACTTCAGAGCGGTGGAGTCGCCCGCCGCGCCGATGGCGGCGAGGGCGTCGGCGACCGCCGCGGAGACGGCCTCATCGGTGATCGGGTTGCTGTCTGACACGATCCCCCAGTGTAGGCGAGGGCCTCCGCCCCCTCCCGCCGCCCGCGCGCGGTGCTCGTCGCGCTCGCCCGCGGCCAGGCCCCCATCTGCGCCGACGGCCCTCGAAGCCCCGCCACCGGCGCTGCTCGACCAGCAGGGGCGGGTTCTCGCTACGCCGGGGTCGGAGGCTGCTCGACCGGCAGGAAGCTGGGCGCCGCCGGACGGGAAGACGCCCGGACCGATCGCGACTCCCCGATCACCACCGCCTCCGCGTCGACGACGCCGGAGCGGAGCACCACCGCTCGATGCGCTGAGCGATCGCCGGACCCTCGAGGCGAACGGACGAATCGCGTGCGAGCGATTCCTCCTAGCCGGACGCAGGACGCTCTGCGGAACCCGACCCCGTCAGGAAGCCGACCGCGGTGAGGATCGCCCTCGGGCGATCCTCACCGTTCAATCCTGCACAGCGATCAGCTGCGTGTCCGTCTGCGCGCGGGCTGCGGGGTGGCCGCCGATGGTGCGGCCGCCGCGTCCGCCGCTCTTCGTGCGGATCTCGATCCACTTCGCCAGCCCCGAGAGGAGGAGGCAGATGCCGATGTAGATCGCTCCGATGACGATCGCCGCCGGGATGATCGGGCTGTCGAGGCTCGACTGGTTGCCCAGGTAGCGCGCGTAGTACAGCAGCTCGTTGTAGGTGATGATCGAGCCGAGCGCCGTGTCCTTGAGGGCGACGACGAGCTGGGCGATGATCACGGGCAGCATCGAGCGGATCGCCTGGGGGAACAGGATGAGCCGCATCACGCCGGACTTGCGCAGGCCGATCGCGTAGCCCGCCTCCTTCTGTCCTCGCGGGAGGGCTTCGATGCCGGCGCGGAAGATCTCGGAGAAGACGGAGCCGTTGTAGAGGGTCAGGGCGATGACGACGGCGAGGTAGGGGCTGAGCTTGAGGCCCGCGAACGGCAGGCCGTAGTACATCAGCATCATCAGGATCAGGACGGGGATCGCCCGGAACAGCTCGATGAAGAGCGTGACGGGGACGTTGATCCAGCGCCGGTCCGAGAGCCGGCCGATCGCCAGGAGGAGGCCGAGGACGAGGCTGGCGACGCCCGCCGTGGCGAAGGCCGCGAGCGTGCGGCCGAGGGCGCCGCCGATGCTCTGCCAGACCAGTGGGTAGCCGAACGCGCGCCACTTGGAGGCGTCGAACTGGCCGGACTCCGCGAAGCGCCAGACCACGAAGCCGAGGAACGCCGCGATCAGCAGGACGACGACGACGCCGATGACGCGGTTGCGCACGACGGCCCGGGGGCCGGGGTTGTCGAAGAGGACGGAGCTCATCGGGCGACCCTCCACTTCTTCTCGAGCTGACGTTGGACGAGCGAGAGCAGGGTGACCAGGACCACGAAGACCAGGGCCACCCAGAGGACGACGATGAGGCTGTTCTCGCCGCGCTCGTTGAGCACGCGGACGATGGTGCCCGCCTCCGCGACCGAGAAGCCGGCGGCGACGGTGGTGTTCTTCAGCAGCGCGATCAGGACGCTCATGAGCGGCGGGATCACGGAGCGGAAGGCCTGGGGCAGGACGACCTGCGTCATGGTGAGGCCGAAGTCGAGGCCGATCGCGCGGGCGGCCTCGGCCTGGCCGATCGGCACGGTGTTGATGCCCGAGCGCAGCACCTCCGCGACGTAGGTCGCGGTGTAGAGGCTGAGGGCGCAGATCGCCAGGTTCGTGTAGTCCACCTGCGGCAGGTCGAGCTTGGGGTAGCCGAAGGCGAAGAAGAACATCACCAGCGTGAGCGGGGTGTTCCGGATGGTGTTCACGTACACCGTGCCGACCGCGCGGGCGATCGGGACGGGCGAGACGCGCATCGCGCCGACCACCGTGCCGATCAGCAGGGCGAACACGAGCGAGACGCTGAAGAGGATCAGGGTGTTGCCGAAGGCCGGGACGTAGACGTCGAGGTTGTTCAACAGGACATCCATGCGGCTGGCCCTTCTGTCGGAGCGGTGGTGGTGGTCGAGGAGAGGGGACCCCCGGGCGGCGGTCGGGCCGCCCGGGGCGCCTCCTAGTAGTCGTTCACCGCCGGCTGGGTGACGGTCGTGCCGGACTGGCCGAGCGTCTCGTCGTAGATGGCGCTCCAGGTCTCGCCGCCGTCGGTCAGCATGCCGTTGACGAAGTGGCGCAGGGCGTCGTCGTCCTTGGGCAGGCCGATTCCGTACAGCTCGGTGCTGAAGGGCTCGCCGACGACCTTGAGCTCGTCGGGCCGCTGAGCGGCGTAGCCGATCAGGATCGCGCCGTCGGTGGTGACGGCGTCGACGGTGCCGTCGGCGAGGGCGTCCACGCACTGCGAGTACGTGTCGAACTCCTCGGTCTTCACCTCGGGGTAGTTGGTGCGGATGTTCTGGATCGGGGTGGAGCCGGTGGCCGAGCACACCGTGGTGTCGGCGGTGAGGTCGTCCGGTCCGGTGATCGTGTCGTTGTCGGCCGCGACGAGCAGCTGCTGGCCGGTCTCGAAGTAGGGTCCGGCGAAGCCGACCTGCTCCTTGCGCTTGTCGGTGATCGAGTAGGTGCCGACGTAGTAGTCGATGTCGCCGTTCACGATCGACGCCTCGCGGTTGGCCGACGGGATCGCCTTGAACTCGATGGCGTCGGCCGCGAAGCCGAGCGAGGCGGCGGTCCACTTCGCGATCTCGATGTCGAACCCGGAGCGCTCGCCGGTCGCCGCGTCGAGGTAGCCCAGCCCGGGCTGATCCTCCTTGACGCCGATGACGACCTTGCCGTCCGCGGTCATCGCGTCGAAGGTCGGGCTGCCCTCGAGAGTGACGTCGGAGGCGACCTCGTACGCGGAGGTCCCTCCCTCGGAGCCTCCACCGGCGCCGCCGCCGGCGGTTCCGGAGTCGCCGGAGCAGCCGGCGAGGGCGAGGGTCGCTGCTGCGAGTCCCGCGGTCATGAACATGAGCCTGGTGCGCATGATCGTCCTTCCTGGGGTTCGGCCCGCCGGAGCGGGCGATGTCGGGTCGGCTCCCGGGTCACGGGTCCGACCTGCCTGGTGGCTGCGGATCGCGCTTCTAGTGCGTGATGAGCTTGGAGAGGAAGTCCTTGGCCCGGTCGGTGCGGGGCGCGGTGAAGAACGACTCCGGGTCGGTGTCCTCGAGGATCTCGCCGTCGGCCATGAACACGACGCGATCGGCGGCCTTCCGGGCGAAGCCCATCTCGTGGGTGACGACGATCATCGTCATCCCGTCCTTGGCGAGCCCGACCATCACGTCCAGGACCTCGTTGATCATCTCGGGGTCGAGCGCCGAGGTCGGCTCGTCGAAGAGCATCACCTTGGGCTTCATCGCCAGCGCCCGCGCGATCGCGACGCGCTGCTGCTGCCCGCCGGAGAGCTGGGCCGGGGTCTTGGCGGCCTGGTGGCCGACGCCGACCCGGTCGAGCAGTGCCGTGGCCTGGGCCTCCGCGTCCTTGCGGGAGAGCCCGCGGACCTTGATCGGGCCGAGGGTGACGTTCTCGAGGATCGTCTTGTGCGCGAAGAGGTTGAACGACTGGAAGACCATCCCGACGTCGGCGCGGAGCGCGGCGAGGCCCTTGCCCTCCTCCGGGAGCTTCTGACCGTCGATGGTGATGGTGCCGCCCGAGATCGTCTCGAGCCGGTTGACCGTGCGGCAGAGCGTCGACTTGCCGGATCCGGAGGGGCCGAGGACCACGACGACCTCGCCCCGGTGCACCGTCAGATCGATGTCCTTCAGAGCCTGGAAGTCGCCGTAGTGCTTCTGCACCCCGGAGAGGACGACGAGGGGTTCACCGGCGGGAGCGGCGGCGCGCTCGTCTTGCGGGGCTGTGACCATGCCGTCAGAGAAGCACACGGGGATGGGCCGGTCAAATCATGAGGGAATTCTTAACCGAAGGGTAACAACGCGCCCTGTTCTCCAGGTTCGCGGCACCCTCGGCCCGGTTCCTCTCAGGAACGCAGCGCGAAGGCGCTCTCGTACAGGCAGACGGAGGCCGCGGTCGCGAGGTTGAGCGACTCCGCCGCCCCGTAGATGGGCACCGCGACCACGCCGTCGACGAGGGCGAGCGACTCCTCCTCGAGGCCGCGCGCCTCGTTGCCGAAGACCCAGATGGTCGGCTGGGCGAGGTCCCCGCGGGCGCGGACGTCGAGCAGGTCCTCCCCCTTCACGTCGGCCGCGACGGAGCGCAGTCCCACGCCGCGGAGCCGGCCCAGCACGTCGGCGAGGTCGGCGCCGACCGCGACCGGGAGGTGGAAGAGCGAGCCGGTCGTGGAGCGCACGACCTTGGGGTTGTAGAGGTCGACCGAGCGGCCGGACAGCACGACCGCGTCAGCGCCGGCGGCGTCGGCGGCACGGATGATCGTGCCGAGATTGCCCGGATCGCGGACCTCCTCGAGCACCGCCACGAGGCGCGGCTCGGAGGCGACGACGTCCTTGAGCGACGTGGGGAACTGACGGCAGACCGCGACGAAGCCCTGCGGAGTGACGGTGTCGGCCATCGCGTCGAGGACGTCCTCGGTCACGTACTCGATCTCCACCTCCGCCTCGGCGGCCGCGGCGACGATCTCGGGGTGCCGCTCCAGAGCGGTCGGAGTCGCGAACGACTCGACGATCAGCTCCGGGCGGTACTGCAGAGCCTCGGAGAGTGCCTGCGGGCCCTCGAGGAGGAAGAGCCCCGTCTCGAGCCGGGCCGGGCGGCGGGTGAGCTTCGCCACGGAGCGGACACGGGGAGAGCGGGGGTTGTCGAGCATGCGGCGAGCCTATCGGCGCGGTGATCGCCGCCCCCGCAGACACGGCGCGGGAGGGCCCTCGAACGACGGAGGGGGCCGCGACCTCTCGGTCGCGACCCCCTCCGGGAAGCCGTGCTGACTACGCTGCGGCCTTGGGCGCCGAGGTGTCGGCGGGCAGCGCGCTCTTCGCGGTCGCGACGAGCGAGGCGAACGTGGCCGGCTCGGTGATCGCGAGGTCCGCGAGGATGCGGCGGTCGACCTGGACGCCGGCCAGGGCGAGGCCCTGGATGAAGCGGTTGTAGGTCAGGCCGTTCGCGCGGGACGCGGCGTTGATGCGCTGGATCCAGAGACGACGGAACTCGCCCTTCTTGGCGCGGCGGTCGCGGTACGAGTAGACGAGGGAGTGGGTGACCTGCTCCTTCGCCTTGCGGTAGAGGCGCGACCGCTGGCCGCGGTAGCCCGAGGCGCGCTCGAGGATGACGCGACGCTTCTTGTGGGCGTTGACGGCCCTCTTCACTCTTGCCATTGCTGTTTCTTCCTATCGATCCGTGTCGGCTGAGTAGCGACCACGCGGCGCAGCGGGCTGCGCCGGCGGTGGGCTACAGACCGAGAAGCTTCTTGGCGACCTTGGCGTCCTGCGGGGCGAGGACCTGGTCCTGGTTGAGGCGGCGCGTGCGAACGCTGGACTTGGACTCCAGGTTGTGACGCATGCCGGCCTGCTGCTTCATGACCTTGCCGGAGCCGGTCACCTTGAAGCGCTTCTTGGCACCCGAGTGGGTCTTCATCTTGGGCATGTTCTCTCCTTGTGAACGTCACTCCGCGCTCGGCGGGGCGAAACCGGTGCCCCGCGAGCGGGGCGTCCACCGGCCCCGAGGCCGGGGCGGCGAAGTACTAGACGGACTCGGCCTCGGCCGTGTCCTCGGGGGTGTTGGCCTCGCGACGAGCGGCGCGGACCGCATTGGCCTCGGCCTTCGCCTCGGACTTGTTCTTCAGCGGGCCGATGACCATCACCATGTTGCGACCGTCGATGGTCGGGGTGGACTCGACCTGGCCGAACTCGGCGACGTCCTCCGCGAAGCGCTGGAGCAGGCGGACGCCCATCTCGGGGCGCGACTGCTCGCGACCGCGGAAGAGGATCATCGCCTTGACCTTGTCGCCGGCCTTGAGGAAGCCCTCGGCGCGCTTGCGCTTGGTCTCGTAGTCGTGCTTGTCGATCTTCAGGCGGAAACGGACCTCCTTGAGGATCGTGTTCGCCTGGTTGCGACGGGCTTCCTTGAGCTTCTGAGCCTGCTCGTACTTGAACTTCCCGTAGTCCATGATCTTGGCCACGGGCGGCTTGGAGTTGGGGGCGACCTCGACCAGGTCCAGGTCTGCGTCCTGCGCGAGTCGCAGGGCGACCTCGATCTTGACGACGCCGACCTGTTCTCCTGCGGGACCCACGAGGCGGACCTCGGGGACGCGGATACGGTCGTTGGTACGGGGATCGCTGATTGCGTTTCTCCTCTGATCTCGGTGAGTGCAGCTGCGCTGCCGGAGTCTTCTCCAGCGCACCCGAGAGAGGTGATCGTCCCGTCCACGTCGTGCCTGCAGCACGGCGCTCGCACCCTGTGACGCGGTTCCCGAGGCGGACCTCGAGAGCCGCAGCCCTGCCTCCGGTGGTCTGACGACCCTCGGGGGCGGAGTGCTTCTGACCCGGTAACCTTGTGAAGCGGTCAAGCGCGGGTGGGAGAATCTCCACTTTCGAACCGAGGACATGCCTCGGAGCCCGGACAACCATAGCAGACCGGCGGCCCGCCCGACAGACCGGATCCGGCCGCCCCTCGATCCTCTGCTCCGGCGGCCGCGCCCCTCCACCACGGACGACGAACGAAGGACCCATGGCCCAGTACGACGACGACTACACGCGACGATTCGGCGAGGACGGCGGAGCCTCCGACGTGGAGGCCGCGCGCGACATCGCGGAGGTCCCGGCGGTGGAGATCATCACCACCGCCGCCGTTCACCTGATGAGCGCGGCCGCCGTCAAGTGCGGGCTCGCCGACGAGCCCGGAGCGCAGGTCGACCTCGACGAGGCGCGCAAGCTCATCAACGCGCTCGCGGGCCTGGTCACGGCCGGGGCGCCCGACATCAGCGACATGCACGCCCGGAGCCTGCGCGACGGCCTCCGCACCCTCCAGCTCGCGTTCCGTGAGGCGTCCCCCATCGCCGACCCGATCGGCAAGGGCCCGGGCGAGAAGTGGACCGGCCCGGTCACCTGATCGGGAGTCAGCGGGCGGCGGCGAGCTGCAGCGTCATCGAGTCGACGCGCTGCGCGACGGTCTCGTCGGCCGCCCACCGCTCCCCCAGGCGCGCGACGAGGGCGCCGAGCGCGTCCTGATCGAGCCCCGGGCGCAGGCTCAGGACCACCACGAGCTCGGGGCCCGCGAGGCGCTGCTCCGGGTCTCCCGCGCGCACCTCGAGCGAGGCGACCGCCCGTTCCCCCTCCGCAGCCGCGCGCAGAGCCAGGAGCACCTCCGCATCGGCGGGGGCCGGCCGCCAGTCGCCGCCCTCCGCGATCGCCCAGAGGGCCGGGCGCCGGACCGCGAACTCCCGCTCGGACGCGGGGTCGAGGACCATCACCTCGGTGCCCTCCGCGACGGCCGCCAGGGCCGCGCGGCGCCCGTCGACAGGGACGGGACGGGCGGCCGGGTCCCACCGGCGCATGCTCTCGACGCCGCTGAAGACGGGGAGCACCGTGCGTCCGTCGGGTCCGGCGACCGTGACGATCGCGAGCTCCTGCGTCTTGTCCGCCCGGAGTCCCCCGACTCCCTCGGCCTCCTCGCCGAGGCGGGCGACCAGCGGGATGAGCAGGCGAGACGTGCGGAGCGCGTCGACCACGGCCTCCGGGCCGCGAGTGCCACCGGCGAAGGACTCGAGCGCTGCGACCAGCGCCTCCGGGGCGCTTCCGTCGTCCTCCGGTGCTGCGCTCGGCTCGAAGTGCCGGCCCGCCCAGGGGGTGCCTGCCGAGTCGGTCAGATGCGCCGGGAGCGGGCGGGGCTCACTCGGATGCGACATCCAGGGCTTCCGCGAGCGTGAACGCGCCCGCGTACAGCGCCTTGCCGACGATCGCGCCCTCGAGCCCCTGGGGCACGAGGTCGCGCAGAGCGGCGATGTCGTCGAGGTTCGAGATGCCGCCCGAGGCGATCACGGGGCGGTGGGTGCGGGCCATGACCTGCTCGAGGAGCTCGAGGTTCGGGCCCTTGAGCGTGCCGTCCTTCGTGACGTCGGTGACGACGTAGCGGGTGCAGCCGGCCTCCTCCAGGCGGTCGAGGACCTGCCAGAGGTCGCCGCCCTCCTTGGTCCAGCCGCGCGCGGCGAGCGTGGTGCCCCGGACGTCGAGACCGACGGCGATCTGGTCGCCGTACTGCGCGATGACGCTCGCGGCCCACTCGGGGTTCTCGAGCGCCGCGGTGCCGAGGTTGATGCGCTTCGCGCCGGCGCTCAGCGCGGACTCGAGGCTGCGGTCGTCGCGGATCCCGCCGGAGAGCTCGACGTTGACGCCCTTCACCTGCCGGATGACCTTCTTCATGATGCCGTGGTTGTCGCCGCGGCCGAAGGCGGCGTCGAGGTCGACGAGGTGGATCCACTCCGCGCCCTGGTCGGCCCAGTCGCCCGCGGCGTCGATCGGGTCGCCGTAGTTGGTCTCGGTCCCGGCCTCGCCCTGCGTGAGCCGCACGGCCCTGCCGCCCGCCACGTCGATCGCGGGCAGGAGGACCAGGCCCGGGGCCTTGGTGAACTCGCTCATCGTCATCCTCAGTCTCGGAGCCGGTGCCGGCCCCTGGAGGCGCCGACCACCGGCCGATCCTAGTTCGTGCGGAGGGTGCCCAGCCAATTGGCCAGCAGCCGGAGCCCGGCGGCCCCCGACTTCTCGGGGTGGAACTGCGTGGCCGAGAGCGGCCCGTTCTCGACCGCGGCGATGAAGGGGCCTCCGTGATCGGCCCAGGTGACCGCGGGACGCGGGAACGGGGGCATCACGTCGAGCGACCACTCGCGGGCGCCGTAGGAGTGCACGAAGTAGAAGCGCTCCTCGGCGATGCCGTCGAAGAGCACCGAGCCCTCGGGAGCGGAGACGGTGTTCCAGCCCATGTGCGGGACGACCTCGGCCGGGAGGAGGTCGACCGTCCCCGGCCACTCGCCCAGGCCCTCGCTCTCGACCCCGCGCTCGACGCCGCGCTCGAAGAGCACCTGCATCCCGACGCAGATGCCCAGGACGGGGCGCCCGCCGGCGAGGCGCTTCTCGATGATCTCGCCGCCGCGGGCGCGGGTCAGCGCCGACATCACGGCGTCGAAGGCGCCGACGCCGGGCACGAGGAGGCCGTCCGCCTCCAGCGCCCGCTGCCGGTCCCCCGTCAGCTCGACGTCGGCCCCGGCGAGCTCGAGCGCCTTGACGGCGGAGTGCACGTTCCCCGAGCCGTAGTCGTAGACCACGACGGAGGGGCGGGCCGAGCTCACAGCGCGCCCTTCGTCGACGGCACGCCGGAGACGAGCGGATCGAGGGCCTTGGCCTGACGGAAGGCGCGGGCGAACGCCTTGAACTCCGCTTCGGCGATGTGGTGCGGGTCCCTGCCGCCGAGCACCGTGACGTGCACGGTGAGGCCGGCGTTGAAGGCGATCGCCTCGAAGACGTGGCGCACCATCGACCCGGTGAAGTGGCCGCCGATCAGGTGCAGCGCGAAGCCCTCCGGCTCGCCGGTGTGCACGAGGTAGGGGCGCCCCGAGATGTCGACGACCGCCTGCACGAGCGCCTCGTCGAGGGGGACGAGCGCGTCGCCGAAGCGGGAGATCCCGGCCTTGTCGCCGAGCGCCTGACGGATGGCCGTGCCGAGCACGATGCCGATGTCCTCCGCGGTGTGGTGGATGTCGATCTCGATGTCGCCGCGGGCCCGGACTCGGAGATCCGTGAGCGAGTGCTTCGCGAACGCCGTCAGAAGGTGGTCGAAGAAGGGCACGCCGGTCTCGAGATCGGCGACGCCCGTGCCGTCGAGGTCGAGGGAGAGCTCGATGCTCGACTCGCTGGTGGCACGGCTGAGGGAGGCGGTGCGCCCGGGTGCGGCGCTCGGGGAGGTCATGCCTTCCAGTCTATTCGCGCCGCGTCGCCGCCCCCGGGCGGAGCTCACTCGCGCGAGAGCGCCACCGCGGGGTCGGCCGACGGTGCGGGGAGGGAGGCGAGCGCCTCGAGGAACGCGGTCGTCTCCTCCTCGGTACCGGCGCTGACGCGGAGGTGGTTCGGGATGCCGACGTCGCGGATGAGCACGCCCCGGGCGAGCAGGCCCTCGAACACGGCGGCCGGATCCGCGACGCCGCCGAAGAGGACGAAGTTGCTGCCGGTCGTGTACGGGCGGTAGCCGAGGGCGCGCAGTCCGTCGATCATCCGGTCGCGCTGCACGATGATCTCGCCGACCATGGCGAGCATCTCGTCGGCGTGAGCGAGGGCGGCGGTCGCGGCGGCCTGGGTGAGGGCCGACAGGTGGTACGGGAGGCGGACGAGGCGGAGCGCGTCGATCACCGCGGGGTCGGCGGCGAGGTAGCCCAGGCGGACACCGGCGAAGGCGAAGGCCTTGCTCATGGTGCGGGACACGAGCAGGCGCGGTCGCCCGGGGAGGAGGCTCAGCGCGGTGGGAGCGCCCCTGCCGGCGAACTCGGCGTACGCCTCGTCGACGACGACGATGCCGTCGGTCGCGTCGTAGACCGCCTCGATCACGGCGAGGTCGAGCGGCGTCCCGGTCGGGTTGTTCGGCGCGCAGAGGAAGACGATGTCGGGCCGGGCCCGGCGCACCTGCTCCGCGGCGTACTCGGCTCCGATCTCGAACTCCGCCTCGCGCGGAGTGGGGATCCACTCCGTTCCGCTCCCCGACGCCAGGATCGAGTACATCGAGTAGGTGGGCGCGAACCCCAGCAGCGAGCGCCCGGGACCGCCGAACGCCTGAAGGACGTGCTGGAGCACCTCGTTCGATCCGTTCGCAGCCCACACGCCGTCCGCGGTGAGCCCGTGACCGAGGTAGCCGGCGAGGGAGTCGCGCAGCTCTCGGAACTCGCGGTCGGGGTACCGGTTGACGGTGCGCAGCGCCTCCGTGACCCGCCCGACGATGTCGGCGATCACGTCGTCCGGGACCGGGTGGGTGTTCTCGTTGACGTTGAGGGCGACGGGCACGACCGCCTGGGGTGCACCGTACGGGTGCTTGCCTCGGAGGTCGTCGCGGAGGGGCAGGTCGTCGAGAGTCGTCACCAGGGAATGGTAGCGAAGCGCCCGACGCGGACGACCGGGCAGCCCGGCTCAGCGAGCGATGTCGTACTCGGCCGGGACGGCGAGGCGCTGCCCGGGCTCGACGCCCGCGCTCGAGAGCTGGTTGAGGGAGAGGATGTCGTCGACCACGTCGCGCGGGTCCGCCTGCGGGGCGAGCTCCTCGGCGAGCGACCAGAGCGACTCGCCCGCGTGGACGGTGACGTATTGGAACTCGACTGCAGCGGCGTCGCTCGACGCGACCGCTCCACCGCCGTTGAGCCCGAAGGCGAAGGCGCCCGCCACGATCGGCAGGGCCCCCAGAGCGGCCACCACGGCGCGGCCGCGGCGCGTGAGGCGCAGACGGGTGCGGACGATGCGCGCCTCGCCGAACGCGTTCATCGGCTCGGGAGCGGACGGCAGGACCTCGACGGGCCGAGCCGCGGACGAGCGCTGGAGCGGGCGGGAGGTGAGCTGTGCGGTCATGGGATCGCTCCTTTCAACAGGGATTCGGGGAGGCCCTCGGCCGGGAGGGCCGCCCCGAACGCCTGTACCGAACATATCTTCGAACGACGAAGCGGTCAAGGGACCGTCCGGCTGATCCGCGGGCGGACACGCGCGCGACACACTCGAACGAATGTTCCGGGTCGGGAGTTCCGGCGGATACAGTTTCGAGAGCCTGGTCGTAGTACAGCAGCGACCACCGACATTCCTTGTCGGGTCGCGACCGGGCGGGCGCGCACGCGGCGTGCGCACCGGGAAGAGGGAGCATCGTGAGCGACGCGCAGAGGGCCGGGACCCCGGCCGCCAAGACGAAGGCGGCCGCGGGCCGGCGCCGGAAGAGCCTGAGCGCCAAGCAGCTCGCGATCCTCGACGCGATCCAGCGCTCGGTGTCGAGCCGCGGCTACCCGCCGAGCATGCGCGAGATCGGCGACGCGGTCGGCCTCGCCTCGCTGTCGAGCGTCACCCACCAGCTCAACCAGCTCGAGCTCAGCGGCTATCTGCGCCGCGACCCGAACCGGCCCCGCGCCCTCGAGATCCTCATCGACGTCCCCAGCTCGACGGAGGACGACGGGTCGTTCGAGTCGACCGCGACGGTCGGCGACGCGGCGATGGTCCCTCTCGTCGGCCGCATCGCGGCGGGCGTGCCGATCATGGCCGACCAGCAGATCGACGAGGTGTTCCCGCTTCCCCGGCAGCTCGTCGGCAAGGGCGAGCTCTTCATGCTCAAGGTCGTCGGCGAGTCGATGATCGACGCCGCGATCTGCGACGGCGACTGGGTCGTGGTCCGCTCGCAGCGCACCGCCGAGAACGGCGAGATCGTAGCGGCCATGCTCGACGGCGAGGCCACCGTCAAGGTGCTGCGCCAGCGCGACGGCCACACCTGGCTGCTGCCCCGCAACTCCAACTTCGAGCCGATCCTCGGCGACGAGGCCGAGGTGCTCGGGAAGATCGTGGCGGTCCTCCGCTCGGTCTGACACCGGGCGTGCAGGAGGGGCCCGACCGGCGTGCAGCCGGCCGGGCCCCTCCTGCGTTCGACGGGCACCGGCGATCGGGGCGCGCGCCCCTCCGTCGCGGTCACGGGAAGGCGGAGGAGGGCCGCCGAAACCCCGTCGCCGAACCCTCCGGCCGCCGCCGGTCGGTGGTGCGGGTCGCCGCACCCCCTCCCGGATGCGCCGAGCGCCCGCCTCCCTGACGGGGAGACGGGCGCTCGGGTGGTGGCGATCAGGCCTGGACGGCCGCGCGCGGAACCGCGAACTCGGTGAGCGAGCCCGCCAGGTCGGCGTGCACGAGGGCGACCACGTGGGTGCCGCCCTCGACGTACTGCGTCGACAGGATCCGGCCGCTGCGGTGCAGATGCGAGATCACGTCGCCCCGGTCGTACGGCACGAGCAGGTCGATCTCGACGTCCGGCTCGGGCAGGATCTCGGCGATCCGCGCCTCCAGCTCGTCGATGCCCTCGCCGCTGCGCGCCGACACGAAGACCGCGTCGGGAGCGAGACCGCGCAGCACCAGCCGCGTGCCCTCGTCCACCAGATCGGCCTTGTTGAAGGCGATGATCTCGGGGATGCTGCGGGCGCCCACCTCGCCGATCACGTCGCGCACGGTGGCGATCTGCCCGGCCGGATCGGGGTGGGAGGCGTCCACGACGTGGACGATCACATCGGAGTCCGCGACCTCCTCGAGCGTCGACCGGAAGGCCTCGACGAGCTGGTGCGGAAGCGCTCGCACGAAGCCGACCGTGTCGGCGAGCGTGTAGAGGCGCCCGTCCTTCGTCTGGGCCTTGCGAACGGTGGCGTCGAGGGTCGCGAAGAGCGAGTTCTCGACGAGGACGCCCGCGTGCGTCATCCGGTTCAGCAGGCTCGACTTGCCGGCGTTCGTGTACCCCGCGATCGCCACCGAGGGGACGGCGTTGCGCTTGCGGTTCGCGCGCTTGGCCTCGCGGGCGGGCTTCATCGCCGTGATCTGCTTGCGCAGGCGCGCCATGCGGGTGTGGATGCGGCGACGATCGAGCTCGATCTTCGTCTCACCCGGACCGCGCGAGCCCATTCCGGCTCCCGCGCCCACCTGGCCGCCGGCCTGGCGGGACATGGACTCGCCCCAGCCGCGCAGTCGCGGGAGCAGGTACTCGAGCTGCGCGAGCTCGACCTGCGCCTTGCCCTCACGGCTCTTCGCGTGCTGGCTGAAGATGTCGAGGATCACCGCGGTGCGGTCGATCACCTTGACCTTCACCACGTCCTCCAGCGCACGCCGCTGGCTCGGTGCGAGCTCGGTGTCGGCGACGACCGTGTCCGCGCCGAGGGCCGCGACGAGCCCCGCGAGCTCCTGGGCCTTGCCCTTGCCGAGGTAGGTGCTCGGATCGGGGTGCGGGCGGCGCTGGAGCAGGCCGTCGAGGACCGTCGCTCCCGCCGTCTCCGCGAGCGCGGCGAGCTCGTGCAACGAGTTCTCCGCGTCCTCCAGCGAATTCTGCGAGTACACGCCGATGAGCACGACGTTCTCCAGGCGCAGCTGGCGGTACTCGACCTCCGTGACGTCCTCGAGCTCGGTCGAGAGGCCGGCGACGCGTCGCAGCGCCTGCCGGTCGTCGCGGTCGAACTGCTCGCCGTCGCTGTTCTCGCCCTCGTGGCCGGCGCTCTGCAGCGCCTGGGCTCCACCCGCGACGAAGCGCGAGTACCCCGCCGAACGCGACTGCGCGTTCGCCAGGACCCTCGAGACGACGTCCACGGCCTCGGTCGTGTCGGTCTCGTTCAGGTCTTCCGTCATCCGGATAACACTAACTCCTCAGGTCTTGATAGGTTCACTTCTCATGGCCGCCGAGCACTACTTCTCGAGTACTCCCGACGGCGACCTCCGGCCCCGCAGGATCCAGGCCCGCCTGGCCGGCCGCGACCTCGAGGTCACGACGGCAGGAGGGGTGTTCAGCCCCGGTCACGTCGATCTCGGCACACGCGTCCTGCTGGACGCGGTGCCCGACGCCCCCGCTGACGGGGACCTGCTGGACCTCGGCTGCGGCTGGGGCCCGGTCGCCCTCGCGCTCGCCCTCGCCTCCCCCGACGCCCGGGTGTGGGCGGTCGACGTCAACCAGCGGGCGCTCGAGCTGGTCCGTCGCAACTGCGAGGAACTCGGCGTCCTCAATGTCAACGCCGTGCTGCCCGAGGATGTTCCCGACGACGTCCGCTTCCGCACGGTGTGGTCGAACCCGCCGATCCGCATCGGCAAGGAGGAGCTGCACCTCCTGCTCGAGCGCTGGCTGCCGCGGCTCGAGGAGGGCGCGGACGCCTGGCTCGTCGTGCAGCGCAACCTCGGCTCAGACTCGCTCCAGACCTGGCTGGGCGCCGCGTTCGCCGGGCGGCTCGACGTGGAGCGCGTCTCCTCGGCGAAGGGCTTCCGCGTGCTCCGGACGACCCGCCGGGCCTGACCGGGTCCTCAGTCGATCCGGATCGTCCCGGTGAAGACGAGGTCGGCCGGGCCGGAGAGCCCGACGTGCTCGCCCTCCTCCGCCGCGAACATCGTCACGCCGAGCGTGCCGCCCGGGACCTCCACGCGCCAGGCCTGCGGAGCGCGGGCTCCCGCCCAGTAGCGCACCGCCAGTGCCGCCGCTGCGGCACCCGTGCCGCAGCTCAGGGTCTCGCCGCTGCCGCGCTCGTGCACGCGCATCCGGATCCGCCCGATGCCGTCGTGGACCAGGGGCTCGCCGGGTACCACGAACTCGACGTTCGCGCCGTCCTCGGGCTCCGGGTCGAGCTGCGGGATGTAGGAGAGGTCGGCGGAGTCGAGCTCCTCGTCGTTGCTGAGGGCGACGACCACGTGCGGATTGCCGAGGTCGATCCCGAGACCGGGGCGCGCGACCTTGAGCTCCTTCGCCCGCACCAGGGGCTCGCCGCCCGCCAGCTCCCAGCGGCCGAGGTCGACCTGGAACCCGGCACCGCTGCGGGTGACGTCGCGGACGCCGGCGCGGGTGCCGATCGGCAGGGTGTCGCCGGGCTCGAGCGCCGCGAGGCCGCCCGCGAGCAGGAACGCGGCGTAGACGCGGATGCCGTTGCCGCACATCTCGGCGATCGAGCCGTCGGCGTTGCGGTAGTCCATGAACCACTCCGCCTCGCTCTCCTCGGCCAGAGCCGCGGCGCCCTCCGGGATCGCGCGGGAGCGGACGGCACGGATGACGCCGTCGGCGCCGACGCCGAAGTGGCGGTCGCAGATCATCGCGATCTGCGCGGGCGAGAGGTCGACCTCACCGTCCGGGTCGCTGAAGAGCACGAAGTCGTTGCCGGTGCCCTGGCCCTTGGTGAAGTGCAGCTCGATCGTCATGGCGCACAGCCTAGCGAGGAGCGGGAGCGGCGGCCTGGGCGGCGGAGTGCGCCCGCGACACCAGGTCCGGCGCGTCGTACGGGAGCCGGTGGGCGCCGGCGTAGCGCCGGAACCAGCTGTTCTGCCGACGTGCGTAGCGGCGCGTGAGCGCCTGCGTCGCCGCGATCGCCTCCTCCTCGCGGAGGACGCCGGCACGCTGGGCGAGCGCCTGGGCGTACCCGATGGCCCGCCCGGCGGTGACGCCGCGCTCCAGGCCGAGGGAGACGAGCCGCTCGACCTCGTCGAGCATCCCGGTCGCCCACATCCGCTCCACCCGCCGGTCGAGGCGCTGCACCAGCTCCTCCCGCGGAGCCTCGAGGAACAGGATCGAGGCGGGGCGCCACCGAACCGGCTCGTCGGACATCAGCGCGCTGTGCGTGCTCCCGCCGGTGAGCTCCGCGATCTCGAGCGCGCGGACGATGCGCCGGGCGTTGTGCGGACCGATCCGCTCGGCCACTCCGGCGTCGATCCGGCGCAACCGCTCGACGAGGGCGCCCAGGCCCTCCCGCTCGGCGGTCTCCTCGAGCCGGCGCCGGACGGCCGGGTCGGTGCCCGCGAACGAGAACTCGAAGACGACGCTGGAGACGTACAGACCGGAGCCCCCGACGAGGATCGGCGTCGCCCCGCGCGCCAGCACGCTCTCGATCACGCGCCGCGCCTCGCTCTGGTAGCGGGCGACCGACGCCTCCTCCGTCACGTCGAGGACGTCGAGCAGGTGGTGCGGGACGCCCCGACGCTCGTCGGCGGGCAGCTTCGCGGTGCCGATGTCCATCCCGCGGTAGAGCTGCATCGCGTCGGCGTTCACGATCTCAGCGGCGCCGCCGTCCTGCCGGATCGCCTCGGCGAGCTCGAGCGAGAGGTCGGACTTGCCCGTGCCGGTCGCGCCGACGACCGCGATGAGCTCCGGCGCGGTATCGGGGGCTCCGGTCTCAGCGCTCGCCATCGAGGGCGTCGTAGATCGGCGTCGTCAGCGTGCCGGCGTCGCGCACGCGCAGCGACGGCAGGCCCAGCGAGACCCGGGGCGCCCCGCTCCCGCCCGGGGCGGCCGGAACTCCGCAGGACTCGGTCTGCGCCCGGTCCCAGGCGTCGCCCGCGCGGGTGCGGCGGATGCGGAGCGGCGCGCCGTCGGGCGAATCCGCCAGGAGGTAGAAGGGGGCGGCACGGGTGACCCGGACGGAGACCACGTCTCCGGGACGCGGCTGCTCGGAGCCCTCGGGCACGTCGAAGTGCACCAGACGGCTGTCCTCGGCGCGTCCGCTCAGCCGGTGCGTCTCCGTGTCGCGACGGCCCTCGCCGGTCGCGACGAGGACCTCGACCTCTCGGCCGACGACTGCGCGGTTCTCCTGCTCGCTGATCGCGTCCTGCAGGGCGACGAGCCGCTCGTAGCGCTCCTGGACGACCGCCTTGGGGATCTGGTCGGGCAGCGTCGCGGCCGGGGTGCCGGGCCGGATGGAGTACTGGAAGGTGAAGGCGGAGGCGAAGCGGGCCGCCTCGACCACCCGCAGGGTCTCCTGGAAGTCGGCCTCCGTCTCGCCGGGGAAGCCCACGATGATGTCGGTGCTGATCGCCGCGTGCGGGATGCGATCGCGCACCCGGTCGAGGATCCCGAGGAACTTCTCGGAGCGGTAGGAGCGGCGCATCGCCTTGAGGACGCGGTCGGAGCCGGATTGGAGCGGCATGTGCAGCTGCGGCATCACCGCCGGCGTCTCGGCCATGGCGTCGATCACGTCGTCGGTGAAGGCCGCGGGATGGGGGCTCGTGAAGCGGATCCGCTCGAGCCCGTCGATGGTGCCCGCCGCGCGGAGCAGCTTCGAGAACGCCTGGCGATCGCCGAACTCGACGCCGTAGGAGTTCACGTTCTGGCCGAGAAGGGTGACCTCGATCGCGCCGTCGTCCACGAGCGCCTGGATCTCGGCGAGCACGTCGCCGGGGCGCCGGTCCTTCTCCTTGCCGCGGAGCGAGGGGACGATGCAGAAGGTGCAGGTGTTGTTGCAGCCGACCGAGATCGAGACCCAGCCGCTGTAGGTCGAGTCGCGCTTCGTGGGGAGCGTGGAGGGGAAGACATCGAGCGATTCAAGGATCTCGAGCTGCGCCTCGTCGTTGTGGCGGGCGCGCTCGAGCAGGCTGGGGAGGGCGCCCATGTTGTGCGTGCCGAAGACCACGTCGACCCACGGGGCACGGTCGAGGATGACGTTCTTGTCCTTCTGCGCGAGACAGCCGCCGACCGCGATCTGCATCCCCTCGTGGCGGCGCTTCACCGAGGCGAGGTGGCCGAGGTTGCCGTAGAGCTTGTTGTCGGCGTTCTCGCGCACCGCGCAGGTGTTGATCACGACGACGTCGGCCTCGGCTCCATCGGCGGACACGTAGCCCGCCGCCTCGAGCGAACCGCTCAGCCGCTCGGAGTCGTGCACGTTCATCTGGCACCCGAACGTACGGACCTCGTAGGTCCTCGGCCGGGTCTCGGCGACGGGCGACGGGGCGGTACCGAGCGTGCTCATGGTGTGGGATTCTACGCTCCGGTCGGACCGCCTCGGCCCGCCGTGTCAGCGGAAGCGGACGCTCGACCCCGGCTTGCGGATCGTCTCGCGGACGACGCGCTGCACGAGTCCGCCGGCGTAGCCGCGGCGCGCGAGGAACCCCGTGAGCCGGCGCTCGGCGACCTCGTCGGAGAGCGAGCGCAGGCTCGGTAGGCGCTTGCGCGCGAGCTCGAGCGCCGTGCGGTACTCGTCGTCGCCGTCCAGCTCGTCGAGCGCTGACGCGATCGCCTCGGGGTCGATCTTCCGCGCGCGCAGCTCCTGCTGGATGGAGGAGCGGCCGAGCTTCTTGCGGTCACGGAGCGAGACGACCAGCTGCTCCGCCATGCGGAGGTCGTCGAGGTAGCCGAAGCGCGTGAAGCGCTCGAGGATCTCGAGGGCGTCCTTCTCGGCGACGCCCTCCGTGTAGAGGCGCGCCTCGACCTCGGCGACCGAGAGGCTCTTGCGGGAGAGCCCCCGTACGATCCGATCCGCGACCTGCTCGGGATCGATCTCCTCCGGGATCTCGATCGCGTCGTCGTCGTCCTCGTCGTCCGCGTTCTCGACGAACGCCGGCGCGCGCCGGGCGACATGAGCCGAGAGCTCGGCGATCCGCTCGGAGGCCGGAGACGCGGCGCCGCCGACGGCCGAGCCTCCCGACTCTCCTCCGACCGTCCCGGGCGCACTGGTACGCGGCGTCCCGGCTCCGGACGGCTCCGGAAGCGACCCGGCCCCGTCGGCGGCCGGCGCCGCCGGAGCCCAGCCCTCGTCGCCCGCCGCACCCCGGTCGACCCAGGGCAGGAAGGCCACGGGGCGGCCCTTCGCCCCCTCCGCGGCCTTCTCCGCCACGGGCTAGGCGCCCTTGCGCACGGGCTGCTTGGTCTCGATCGCGACCGGCGCGGCCTCGACGGCCGCGTTCGGGTCGACGATCACGCCGAGCTTCACCAGGATGCGCTTCTCGATCTCAGCGGCCACATCGGCGTTGTCGATGAGGAACTGGCGCGCCTTCTCCTTGCCCTGGCCGAGCTGGTCGCCGTCGTAGGTGTACCAGGCGCCCGACTTGCGGACGATCTCGTGCTCGACACCGAAGTCGATCAGGCTGCCCTCGCGGGAGATGCCGACGCCGTAGAGGATGTCGAACTCGGCCTGCTTGAAGGGCGGGGCCATCTTGTTCTTCACGACCTTGACGCGGGTGCGGTTGCCGACCGCGTCGGTGCCGTCCTTCAGCGTCTCGATGCGGCGGATGTCGAGGCGGACCGACGCGTAGAACTTGAGCGCCTTGCCGCCCGCCGTGGTCTCGGGACTTCCGAAGAAGACGCCGATCTTCTCGCGCAGCTGGTTGATGAAGATCATCGTGGTGTTCGTGGTGTTCAGTCCGCCGGTCAGCTTGCGCAGCGCCTGGGACATGAGGCGCGCCTGCAGGCCGACGTGGGAGTCGCCCATCTCGCCCTCGATCTCGGCACGCGGCACGAGGGCCGCGACGGAGTCGATCACGATGAGGTCGATCGAGCCCGAGCGCACGAGCATGTCGGCGATCTCGAGCGCCTGCTCTCCGGTGTCGGGCTGCGACACGAGGAGGGAGTCGATGTCGACGCCGAGCTTCTTGGCGTACTCGGGGTCGAGCGCGTGCTCCGCGTCGATGAAGGCGGCGATGCCGCCGTTGCGCTGCGCGTTCGCGATCGCGTGCAGCGTGAGGGTTGTCTTTCCGGAGGACTCGGGGCCGTAGATCTCGACGATGCGGCCGCGGGGGAGCCCGCCGATCCCGAGCGCGACGTCGAGCGCGATCGAACCGGTCTGGATCACCTCGACGGGAGCGCGGTCGTCGCTTCCAAGGCGCATGACGGCGCCCTTGCCGAACTGGCGGTCGATCTGGGCGAGTGCGGTCTCGAGGGACTTCTCGCGGTCGGAGGAACTGGGCATGGCCGTCTCGCTCTCGTGTTCGTGGTGGTGTCGCCTACAGGCTGTCGCGACATGCCGGTGGCTGTCGGAGTGACAGTGCCGGCCGGCTGCGACAAGGCGGTGAAGCAGGTCCGTTCAGGTGTCTCCGACGGTACGCCCGACCACCGACATCGGGGCCGAGCGAGAGCGACTCCGTGGAGACGGGGCCGTTCCTGCTTCTGTGGAGGAGCCTAGACCCGTTCGAACACGGATTCGAGCACGAGCCGTCGGCGTGTCGAACACGGCTTCGGCGACGGGAGCGTCAGCGGTGGCGCTTCCGCGGATCCACGCCGTGCCACCGGGCCTCCGGGACGTCGTTGGCGCGGCAGAGGGCGAGCCAGACCTCGCGCGGCTCCGCTCCGTCCGCGAGGGCGCGCTCGGCTGTGCGGCCCCCGAGCTCGGTCAGCACGAGGTCCGAGACCAGGACACGGGCGTAGGCGCCGCCGAACTCGTCGTCCACCAGCTGCCGGAACTCGCTCAAGCGCATGCGTCCACGGTAGCCGCTGCCCGGAGGCCGCACTCCCCCGGGAACGCCGAAGGGCGCCCGGCCGGAGCCTGGGCGCCCTTCGCGTGGAGCGGGTGCGGTGAGTGGAGGGGACGGGGGCCGACTACTGCGTGACGAGGTCCGCGTCGAAGCCGGCGACCATGTCGGCCGGGATGGTGTCGGGGATGGTGTCGATGCCCTCGATGACGGCGAGACGATCGCCGACCTCGCGCATGATCACCGAGATGGGGGTGTCGAGGGCGTCGGCGACAGAGGCGAGGATCTCCGAGGAGGCCTCCTTCTGACCGCGTTCGACCTCGCTCAGGTAGCCGAGCGCAACGCTCGCCTTGCTCGCCACCTGACGGAGCGTACGACCTTTCTGCAGGCGAAAGTCCCTGAGGACATCGCCGATCTCCTGACGAACTAGAACCACTGGACCCTCCTTCTCCACGTCAACCGCATGTCGTGCACCTGCACCGCGAGCACGAGCGCCGGAGATTCTCCGGAGCGGGTGATCGGGGGCTGGGACGAGAGAACCGGATAGCTGTTCACTACCCGGTTCGTATGGTGTCGACTCTAATACCGGATGACTGGACTTTGCGTGTGAGCGACACCAGTTGTAACCGGGCCGCAATGCGGCGCATTCCGATTCCCGGAGGGCCCTCGCTGGGTATCCGCCTCATGCCCCCCGGGAGATCAGCTCCGCGCCGAGGGCGAGGGCCGCGTCGACCGAGGCGGCGCGGATCGCGGCGCGGTCGCCGTCGAACCGGTGCTCACGGACGAGCTCGTCCTCGCCGAGGACGGCCGCCACGAAGACGGTGCCGACGGCCGTGTCCCCCTGCGGATCCGGACCGGCGACCCCAGTGGTCGCCAGGCCGAGCGTCGGACGCCCGTCGGCTGCGAGCCGCGAGGACGCTCCGCGCGCCATCTGCACGGCGACTCCGGGATCGACGGGACCCCGCTCGCCGAGGACGCGCGCGTCGACCCCGAGGAGCCGGTCCTTGAGGTCGGTGGCATAGCTCACCACTCCCCCGCGGTACACGGCGGAGGCGCCGGGCACCTCCACGAGGGCGGAGCTGAGCGCGCCGCCGGTGAGGGACTCCGCGACGGCGAGGTCGACACCCCGCCGCCGGAGCTCGGCGATCAGCTGCGCGGCCGTCACCGCGTCGACCGGGCGGCCCGGCTCTGGCGGGCGGCGTCGGCGAGGTAGTCGATCCCGGTGGCGACCGTGAGCACCACCGCCGCCGTCATCGTGATGCCGTTCAGCCAGTGGACCCACTCGCCGAGGACGGCCCAGAGCGGCAGCAGAGCGAGGGAGATCGCGATCGACTGCACGATCGTCTTGAGCTTGCCGCCCCGCGACGCGGGGATCACCCGATCCGAGAGCACGGCCATCCGGAACACGGTGATGCCGATCTCGCGCACCAGGATGACGATCGTCACCCACCACGGCAGCTCCCCGAGGATCGAGAGCCCGACGAGCGCCGCGCCGGTGAGCACCTTGTCGGCGATCGGATCCAGGAGCTTGCCGAGATCGGTCACGAGGCCCCGGCTCCGGGCGATGTGCCCGTCGATGCCGTCCGTGGCGATCGCGACGATGAAGAGGAGCGCCGCGGCGATCCGGATCCCGCCGTCCTGCCCCCCGTCGGCCAGCAGGAGCCAGAAGAAGACGGGCGCCAGCAGGATCCGGACGACCGTGATCGCGTTCGGCAGGTTCCAGTTGCCCGACGCGGCCGGAGCCGGTGCGGTGGGGTGGGTCATCGTGCTCCGCCGTTCCTCGCAGTGCGGGCGACCGGGACGGTCACTCGCGTCCCGTCAGCGTCCAGGCGTCCTCGCCGGACCCCTCGTCGTCGTCGTGGTAGTCGGTGGCGACGGGCCCCGTCGGCTCGGCCAGCGGATCCGCGTACGGGTCCGGGGCGACCGAGGACGGCGCGGCCGGCCCCTCGCCCGGGTCCTCGCCGCGCATGCGCGCGAGGACGCCCGGCAGCTGCTCGGCGGTGACCAGCACGTCGCGGGCCTTCGACCCCTCGGAGGGGCCGACGACCTCGCGCGACTCGAGCAGGTCCATCAGCCGGCCGGCCTTGGCGAAGCCGACGCGGAGCTTGCGCTGCAGCATCGAGGTCGAGCCGAACTGCGTGCTGACGACGAGCTCGGCCGCCGCGACCAGCAGCTCGAGGTCGTCCCCGATGTCGGAGTCGATCTCCTTGCGCTGCGCCTGCACGGTGATGTCCTGGCGGTACTCGGGCTGCGCCTGACGGGTGACGTGCTCGACGACCTTCGCGATCTCGTCCTCGCGGACCCAGGCGCCCTGCACGCGCATCGGCTTGTTGGTGCCCATGGGGAGGAAGAGGCCGTCGCCCTGCCCGATGAGCTTGTCGGCTCCCGGCTGGTCGAGGATGACCCGCGAGTCGGTCACGCTGGTCACCGCGAAGGCGAGGCGGCTGGGCACGTTCGCCTTGATGAGGCCGGTCACCACGTCGACGCTCGGCCGCTGCGTGGCCAGCACGAGGTGGATGCCCGAGGCGCGCGCGAGCTGGGTGATCCGCACGATCGAGTCCTCGACGTCGCGCGGGGCGACCATCATCAGGTCGGCGAGCTCGTCGACCACCACGAGGAGGTACGGGTACGGCTTGAGGACGCGGCTGCTGCCCGCCGGGAGCTTGATCTCGTCCGCGCGGACGGCCGCGTTGAAGTCGTCGATGTGACGGAACCCGAACGACGCCAGGTCGTCGTAGCGCATGTCCATCTCCTTCACGACCCACTGCAGCGCCTCGGCTGCCTTCTTGGGGTTCGTGATGATCGGAGTGATCAGGTGCGGCACTCCGCCGTAGATGGTGAGCTCCACGCGCTTGGGGTCGATCAGGACCATGCGCACGTCCTGCGGGCGCGCGCGCATCAGCAGGCTCGTGATCATCGAGTTGACGAAGCTGGACTTGCCGGAGCCGGTGGAGCCGGCGACCAGGAGGTGCGGCATCTTGGCGAGGTTCGCCACGACGTAGCCGCCCTCGACGTCCTTGCCGACGCCGATGGTCATCGGGTGCGTGGACGTCGTCGAGGCCGGCGAGCGGAGGACGTCGCCCAGCGAGACGATCTCGCGGTCCGTGTTGGGGATCTCGACGCCGATCGCGCTCTTGCCCGGGATCGGGGAGAGGATCCGGACCTCGTTGCTGGCGACGGCGTAGGAGAGGTTCTTGCTGAGCGCGGTGACGCGCTCGACCTTGACGCCCGGGCCGAGCTCGATCTCGTAGCGGGTGACGGTCGGGCCGCGGGAGAAGCCGGTGACCGTCGCGTCCACGTTGAACTGCTGCAGCACCTCGGTGATGGCGCGGACCATCTCGTCGTTGGCCGCCGAGCGCGCCTTGGAGGGCGTGCCCGTCGAGAGGGCGGCCGCCGAGGGGAGGCGGTACGGCGCGTCGTCCTCGAACGAGGAGTCGAAGCCGGCGGTCGGGTCCTCCTCGGCGAGGGGCGCGATCGGGCCGGTCTCGATGACGGGCGGTATCGGGACGGCGGGCGCCACGTCGAGGCGGTCGAGCCGGATGACCTCGGTCGCGTCGTCGTCGACCACTCCGGTCGCGCCGCGGGGAGCGCCCGTCTTCTCGAAGCGGGCGAGCGCGGCCTCGGCGGTCTCGGCCTCGGCCAGCACCTCGGTGGCGTAGGAGCGGGTCGGCGGGTGGGCCTCGTCGTCGCGCTCCTCGAGCGCGGTGTCGAAGCCCTTCGCGCGGCCGCGGGCGGGCGCGGTGCCCTCGAGCACCTCGGTGAAGGAGTCGATCGGGAGCTCGGTCTGCACGGTCGGCTCGTCCTCGCGCCCGGACTCGGTGCGCCGCCACCAGGGCAGCTCTCCGCCGTCCTGCTGCGCGTCCTCCTCCTGCTCGGCCTCCGCCTTCGCCGCGGCCTTGGCGGCGGCCCGCTCGGCCTTGAGGCGGGCGCGCTCCTCGTCGTCGAGCACGGGGGCGCCGAAGAGGTAGCCGTAGAGCTCCCGCGAGCGCGCGCCGATGCGGTTCGGCGGGGTCTTGGTGATGATGAACAGCGACAGCAGGATCACGAGCGACAGCAGCACGGTCGCGCCGGGGACGGTGGCGATCGCCGCGAGCGGAGCGCCCACCAGCCAGCCGAGGACGCCTCCCGCTGCCGCCATGGTCTCGATGCCCTGGCCGGGCTGCGGCAGGCCGAGGTGCGCGTGGCAGATGCCGGCGGAGGCGACGAGCAGCGTGATGACGCCCACGCCGATCCGTCCGTTGTCGTCGACGGACCGGGGGTGCCGGAAGAGCCAGAGGGAGAAGAGGAGAAGGACGACCGGCAGCACGTAGGCGACACGGCCGAAGAAGCCGCCGAAGCTCCACGCGTCGAGCACCAGGGCGACCGGGTCGGTCGCGAGGAACCACTCGACGACCGCGCCCGCGACGGCCAGCAGCAGCAGCAGGAAGGGGACGCCGTCGCGGCGCTCCTCCTTCGCCAGCCGCTCGGGACCGAGGGCGCGCGCGGCGCCGCCCGCGAGGTGGGCCAGCGCCATCCAGAGCCGCACGGCGGGGTTGGTGCGCGGGGCGGACTCGAAGGCCACCGTCTTCGTCTCGGCGGCCGCCTTGCCCGAGCCCCGTCCGGATCGCGGCGCGCCGGAGCGCGGAGTCGCGCTGCCGCGCCCGCGCGAGGTCGTCTTGGTACTGGTCGCCATGAGGCCACCGTACCCGCCGCCCCCGTCAGGGCCGGTGACCCGCGCCGCGACGGCCGGCGCCGATCCGCCGCCGGCCGGGAGGCTCAGGCCTCGATGACGAGCGGCACGATCATGGGCCGGCGGCGGTAGGAGGTGTTGACCCAGCGGCCGACGACGCGACGGACGGCCTGCGAGAGCGCGTGCTGATCGCTCGCCCCGTTCCGCACCGCCTCCTCGAGCGCGGCCGCGATCCGCGGCTTGACCTCGTCGAAGACGCTGTCGTCCTCCGCGAAGCCCTTCGCGTGGATCTCGGGGCCGACGACGATCCGCCCCGTGCCCGCCTCGACCACCACGATGATCGAGATGAAGCCCTCCTCGCCGAGGATCCGCCGGTCCTTGAGGTCGGCGTCGGTGATCTCGCCCACCGACGATCCGTCGACGTAGACGAACCCCAGGTCGAGCCGTCCGACGACGGTCGCCCTGCCGTCGAGCAGGTCGATCACGGTGCCGTCCTCGGCGATGATCGTGTTCTCCTCCGCGATCCCGGTCTCACGCGCGAGCTGCGCGTTCGCGACCAGGTGCCGGTACTCGCCGTGCACCGGCATCACGTTCAGCGGCTTGAGGATGTTGTAGCAGTAGAGGAGCTCGCCGGCCGCGGCGTGCCCGGACACGTGCACCTTCGCGTTGCCCTTGTGCACGACGGTCGCTCCGAGCCGCGTGAGCCCGTTGATGACCCGGTACACCGCGTTCTCGTTGCCGGGGATGAGACTGGAGGCGAGGATCACGGTGTCGCCCTCCCCCGGCTCGATCTGGTGATCGAGGTTGGCCATCCGGCTGAGGACGGCCATCGGCTCGCCCTGCGACCCGGTGGACATGTAGACGATCCTGTCCTCGGGGACGTCGCCCGACTTCTTCATGTCGACCAGGACTCCCGGAGGGACGTGCAGGTAGCCGAGATCCGCGGCGATGCGCATGTTGCGGACCATGGAGCGGCCGAGCAGCGCCACGCGGCGGCCCGTGGCGTGGGCCGCGTCGAGCACCTGCTGCACCCGGTGCACGTGGCTGGAGAAGCTCGCGACGATGACGCGGCGGGTCGCCCTGGCCATGACGCTCTCGATGACCGGGCCGATGTCGCGCTCGCTCGGCGTGAAGCCGGGGACGTCGGCGTTGGTGGAGTCGACCATGAACAGGTCGACGCCCTCCTCGCCGAGGCGGGCGAAGGCGCGCAGGTCGGTGATCCGGCCGTCGAGCGGCAGCTGGTCCATCTTGAAGTCGCCGGTGTGCAGCACCGAGCCGGCGTCGGTGACGATCGACACGGCCAGCGCGTCCGGGATCGAGTGGTTCACGGCGACGAACTCGAGCTCGAAGGGCCCGAGGTTCTCGACGTCGCCCTCCTTCACCGTGAGCGTGTACGGCGTGATCCGGTGCTCCTTGAGCTTCGCCTCGACGAGGGCGAGCGTGAGGGTGGACCCGATCAGCGGGATGTCGCGCTTCAGGCGGAGCAGGTAGGGGACGGCGCCGATGTGGTCCTCGTGGCCGTGGGTGAGGACCACTCCGACGATGTCGTCGAGCCTGTCCCGGATGGGCGTGAAGTCCGGGAGGATCAGGTCGACGCCCGGCTGGTCCTCCTCCGGGAAGAGCACGCCGCAGTCGACGACCAGGAGCCTGCCGTCGATCTCGAAGACGGTCATGTTGCGGCCGATCTCGCCGAGGCCGCCGAGGGGGATGATCCGGAGCGTTCCCGGAGCGAGCGGGGCGGGGATGATCACGGGACCGGGCATGCGCCCTCCTTCTCCAGCGGTGCTTTCTCGGGACGTGCCGCTCGGGCTCAGCGGGTGGTGCCGGCGACCTTCGGGAGGGCGCCGCCGGCCGCGGCGTTGCGGTCGGGCCGGAAGTTGCGGAAGTCGACGCCCGGGATGTCGCGGACCAGGCCGAGCTCGTCCTCGATGAGCGCCGCCTCCGACTCCTCCGGGCCGACCAGGGGCAGCCGCACGCGCGGCGAGGAGATGCGGCCGAGGCCGTGCAGGATGTACTTCGCGGCGACGGTCCCGGGGACGTGCGTCATCACGGCGCGCACGAGCGGCTCGAGCTGCTGGTGCGCGCGGGTGGCCGCGTGGAGGTCGCCCGCGTTCACCGCGTCGACGATCGTGCGGTACGGCGCGGCGGCGATGTTCGCGGTGACGCCGATGAGCCCCGTGGCGCCGATGGCGAGCTCGGGGAGCACGTTCGCGTCGTCGCCGCAGAAGTACATCAGGTCGGTCTGGTTGAGCACGCGGCTGACCTCGGAGAGATCGCCCTTCGCGTCCTTCACGGCCAGGATGTTCGGGTGCTTGGCCGCCCGCAGGATCGTCTCGTAGCGGATCGGCACGCCGGTGCGGCCGGGGATGTCGTAGAGGATGACCGGCAGGTCCGTCGCATCCGCGATCATCCGGAAGTGGGTGAGCACGCCCGCCTGCGTGGGCTTGTTGTAGTACGGGGTGACGATCATGTTGCCGTCGGCGCCGGCCTTCTCGCTCTGACGGGCGAGCTGCATGGCGTGGGCGGTCTCGTTCGAGCCGCCTCCCGTGATGATCTTGGCGCGGCCCCCGGCGACCGAGCGGCCGACCTCGACGAGGCGGATCTTCTCCGGGTCGGTCAGGGTGCTGGTCTCGCCCGTGGTCCCGGTGACCACGATGCCGTCCGCGCCCGCTGCGATGCAGTCGTCGATGTGCTTCTCGACACCGGGCCAGTCGACCTCGCCGTCGGCGGTGAACGGGGTGACCAGGGCGACCAGGACCTGGCCGAAGGGATTCTCCGGAGTTGACACGCTGCCAGGGTAGCGGGTCGCCGCCGCGCCGCCGGGAGGAGGTTCCCGGAGCCGCCCGCGCGGACGGCAGCAGGCGATCGGGCGGGACGGCCCGCTCGTCCTCGCCGGGCGGCGGGCTACGGGGCGACTCGGCCGTTCGCTGTGAAGGCGGCGGCCGTGAGGGGCATCAGCTCCTGGAAGTGCGTCTCCATCTGCTCGGCCGCCATCTCGATCTCGCGCTGCGGGAAGGAGGGGAACGTCGAGTCCTCGCGCTTGGTGCGCAGGGAGAGGAAGTTCATCAGCGAGCGGGCGTTGAGCGTGACGTACATCGACGAGTAGATGTTCAGCGGGAGGACGATCCGGGCGACCTCGCGGGCGACGCCCTCGCCGAGCATCCGCCGGTACGACTCGTAGGCCTGCGTGCTGACGCGGCGCGTCTCCTCGGCGACGAGCTCGGCCTGCTCCGCGGTGCCGGGCTCGAAGGAGTAGGCGCCGGGCTTGCCGACCTGCACGAGGTTGCGGCGGGGGCCGGGCACGTAGAAGACCGGACGGAGCTCGCGGTAGCGGCCCGACTCCTCGTTGTAGGAGGCGATGCGGTGCCGCATGAACTCGCGGAAGACGAAGATCGGCGCCTGCACGTAGAAGGTCATCGAGTTGTGCTCGAACGGCGAGCCGTGGCGGTCGCGCATGAGGTAGTTGATCAGGCCGCGGTCGCGCTTGCGCTGCAACTCGGCGTCGGACTCCTCGCCGTCGAGCGCCTCGGCGAGCGTCTTCTCGCCCTGGGTCGAGACGCGGGCCGCGAACAGCACGTCGGAGTCGTGGGCGCTCGCGCGGACCAGCTCGACGACGACATCACTGCGGAAGACGGGACTGCTCGGGTCTGCGCTGAGGCTGCTCTGTTCGGTCACGGATCGAACCTAGACCACGCTCCGACCGCGGCCGTCGTCACATCCCGAAACAGTCGTCCGCGCAGCGCCCGCGCCGACCTACGCTTCCCGGATGGAGCCCGTGACGATCCTCGCCGCACTGCTCGGCCTCGTCGTGCTGGGCGTCGTCCTCGGGGCTGTCCATCGGGCCCGCTCCGGGCGCGTCGCGAGCGCCCCCTCGCGCCAGGACCCCGCGATCGACCCCGGCGAGCTCGTCCCCGGCGCAGTGCTCGGGACCCGGGCCACAGTCGTGCAGTTCTCGACCGACGTCTGCACGCGGTGCCCTGCAGTGCGACGGATGCTCGGGGAGCTCGCCCAGCAGCGGCCCGGGCTGGCGCACCTCGACGTCGATCTGACGCACCGCCCCGACCTCGCGGCGCGCTTCCGCGTCCGGCAGACGCCCACGCTCCTCCTGCTCGATCGAGACGGAGTGCCGCGCAGCCGCATCGGCGGCGCTCCGACCCGCGCAGCCCTGACCATCGAGCTCGACCGACTCCAGGAGACATGATGAGCACCCGCTCCCCCTCCACCACCGGCGCCACTCCCCCGTCCGGCACCGTCGATCCCCGCGGTCCGAGGGTCGCCGCCGGAGTCACCGCCGCACTCCTCCTCACGGCCGTGGGCCTCGGGCTCGCGGCCCCGGCCCGGGCCGACCTCGACGGCCGGCTCTCCCAGCCCGGCTTCCTCCTGCTGCTCGCGCTCGCCGCCCTCTTCGCCTGGTCGGCCGCGCGCGGCGTCGGCTCCGGCCCCTGGGCGGTGCTGTTCCGCCGGGTGGTCCGGCCGCACCTGGCACCGCCCCGCGAGTGGGAGGACGCCCGCCCGCCGCGCTTCGCCCAGCTGATCGGCCTGGTGGTGACCGGCACCGGCGTCCTCCTGCACGTCGCCGGCGTCCCGGGATCGGTTCCGGTCGCCGCGGCCGTCGCCTTCCTCGCCGCCTTCCTCAACGCCGTGTTCGGCCTCTGCCTGGGCTGCGAGCTCTACCTCGTGCTCGCGCGGGCCGGCCTGGTCGGGCGCTCGGCCGGCTCCCGGGCGTGAGGCTCTAGGCTGGGTCCGCTTCGCGGGCGGCCCGCGACCGGCTCCGGGAGGCACCATGAGCGACTCATCCGCACGGCACTCCGACCACGACGGGACCACGGACTCCGGCTCGCCGCGGCGCGCCGCGCGCACGCCGGGCGAGCACGTGTCGACGCCGTCCGAGCTGCCCTCGGCCCGGCCGCATGCGTCCGCTCCCCGGCTCCGCGTCCTGATCTCGGGCGCCAGCGGGATGATCGGCTCCGAGCTGACCCGCCAGCTGCGCGCCGAGGGGCACGAGATCCTGCGCCTGGTGCGCCACGCGCCGTCGAGCCCGGACGAGTTCCACTGGGCGCCCACCTCGCACATGCTCGACTTCAGCGTGCTCGACCGCGTCGACGCCGTGATCAACCTCTCCGGCGCCTCGATCAGCCGCCTGCCGTGGACCGCGTCCTACAAGCGGGAGATCCTCGACTCGCGGATCCAGTCCACGCAGACCCTCACCGACGCGATGCGGATGTCCTCGACCCCGCCGACGACGCTGATCAACGCCTCCGCGGTCGGCTACTACGGAGACCGCCCGGGCGAGGAGCTCACCGAGCAGTCCTCGCGCGGCGACGGGTTCCTCGCCGACGTCGTCGACCGCTGGGAGAAGGCCGCCCACCTCGCGCCCGAGGCCACGCGGGTGGTCACCGCTCGCACCGGGCTCGTCCTCGGCGACGGCGGCGCGCTCAAGCCGCTCCTGCCCCTGACGAAGCTCGGCCTCAGCGGACCCCTCGGCAGCGGCAACCAGGCCTGGCCCTGGATCAGCCTCTACGACGAGGCCGCGGCGATCCGCCACCTGCTCACGTCCTCGCTCTCGGGCCCGGTGAACCTCGCCGGACCGGTGCCGGCGACCGCGAACGACGTGATGCGCACCCTCGCCGAGCAGCTGCACCGCCCGTTCAAGCTGGCCGTCCCCGAGAAGATCATCGAGCTCGCGCTGCGCGACGCCGGGCACGAGCTCCTGCTCTCGAGCCAGCGCCTGGTCCCTCAGCGGCTGCTCGACGACGGCTTCGAGTTCCGCCACCGCACGGTCGGCGAGGCGCTGGAGTGGGTGCTCGCCTGATCCCGGCCGCCCGAGCGGTCCTCGCCCGGCGAGCCGCGCTCGAGTCGCGGCCGAGCGGTCAGGCCGGAGCCTCGTGCTCCAGCGCGATGGCCCGGCGGATGGCGCCTCGGGCGCGCTTGCGGTCGCCGCTGGCGTCGTAGGCGAGGCCGAGACGGTACCAGGCGCGCCAGCTCCCGGGCTGCGCATCGACCTCCTCCGCGTACTGCGGGAACAGCGCGTCCGCCTCCTCCCGGAGCGGACGCCCGCTGGCCCGCGAGTCGAGGACCTCCTGCGGCAGCGCGTTCTCGCCCTCCAGCCGACGGGCCAGCTTCTCGGCGCGGAGCCCGAACAGCAGCTCGCGCACGAGCCCCCAGACGCCGACGGCGCCGAGGATCAGCAGGCCGACGCCCATCACGATGCCGGGCACCGTCGCCGCGGCGAAGGCGACGACGGAGTACTGCAGGCAGACGAACAGGTAGAGGGCGAGCAGGACCGCCATCAGGACGACACCGACGCGGGTCCTCACGGGGTGCTCGTCGCTGCGGCGGCCTGGCCGGACGGAGCCCGGTCGATGACGGGCTGCTCGTCGACCGGCCGCTCGGCGAGAGGCGCGGCGTCGAAGGCGGCGCGCAGGTCGATCAGCGCGTCGAGGCCCACCACCACGCCCGTGGTCGTCCGGACCGCGTCGAGAGCGCGCAGGACGCCCTGCTCGTAGGAGGCCTGCGAGGTGGTGTCGTGCCGGATGGTGACCGTCTCGCCGGTGCCGCCGAAGACGACCTCCTGGCGCGCCTCCACTCCGGGCAGGCGGAGGCTGTGGACCGGGACGCTCGCGACCTGCTGGCCGCGGGCCCGCTGGTCGGTGTGCGGAGCCTGCACCGGACCGAGCTCGGCCCGGGCGCGCAGCAGCAGCTCGGCCGTGCGGACCGCGGTCCCGGAGGGCGAGTCGACCTTGCGGGCGCCGTGGGTCTCAACGATCTCGGCGGCGTCGAAGAACCGCGCGGCCACGGTGGCCAGCGCGGTCGCGAGCACCGAGCCCAGCGAGAAGTTGGGGATGATCACGACGCCGGCCTCGGGCTGCTCGGCGACGCTGCGCCGGAGGGCCGCGATCCGCTCGCCGGTCCAGCCGGAGGTGCCGACGAGCACCTTCCTCCCGTTGGCCACGGCGAAGTCGACGATCTGCTGGCTGACGGCCGGCACGGTCATGTCGACGACGACGTCGGCCGCGAGCATCTCGGCGGGATCGCTCCGCGAGCCGAGCCGCGCGACGAGCGAGAACTCGCTCGACGCCTCGATGAGCGAGCAGGTGAACGAGCCGAGTCGGCCGGACGCGCCGACCACGGCGACGGAGGTAGTCACCGACTCAGCGTAGCCCGCGGCTCAGTACGGCTGGGCCTCGGGCAGGCCGGTGCGCAGCTCCACGGGCAGGTGCGAGAGGTCGTTGTGCACGACGAGCACCGGCGGCTTGCGGGAGCGGACGCGGATGATCGTCAGCCCGCAGTTGGCCTGGTTGAGGCCCAGCCACCGCCAGTCGGGAGCGTCGAACACGTGGCGGACGAACCAGCCGATCACGAAGTTGTGGGTGATGAGGAGGTCGTGGCGGTCCTCGCGCGACGGCGCCAGGAACTCGGCCACCGCGTCCTGCATCTGCGCGTGCCCCGCCTCGATCTCGGCCGCGGTGACGCTGCCGAAGAAGGGCTCGAACGCCTTGGGCATGTCCGGGGTCGGCCCCGAGGGGATGCAGTCGAACAGCAGCGAGGACGGCTGGAGCGGCAGGCTCGGCAGAAGCGTCTGGAAGCGTGCGGCCGTCTCCTCGGCCCGGCGCAGCGGGGAGTGCCACGCTCCGGTGAAGGGGACTCCGCCGAGCCGCTCGGCGATGAGCCTCGCCTGGCGCTCACCACGGGCCGAGAGCGGGCCGTCCGGCATGCCGTGCTCGGCGTCCTGCTGCTCGCCGTGGCGGACGAGGTAGATGTAGTGGGACACGGGGTCCTCCCTGGTGCGGCGCGGCGGTGCGCGGTCAGCGGGCGTTCGACGATCGGATCAGATCGCGGAGGCGCTCTCGATCCCGGCGATCCCGGCGAAGGCCGACTCGTCGACCGCGCCGACGGCCGAGATCGACGACGGCCCCCGGGCCAAGTCTGCCGCGAGTGCCTGGACGTCCTCCGCGCCGACGAGGGCGAGTCGGCGCAGGCTCTCGTCGAGGTCGACGAACTCGCCGAAGGTCAGCTCGGCGCGTCCGAGGCGCGACATCCGGGTGTCGGAGTCCTCCAGCGCGAGCGCCGCCGCTCCCGAGAGCTGGCCGCGGGCGCGCGCGAGCTCGTCGTCGGTGACGCCGTCCTCGGCGAGGCGGTGGAACTCGGTGAGCAGGAGCTCGGCGACCGTCCCCGCCTTCGCCGGGGTGCACGCGGCGTAGAGCCCGAAGAGGCCCGCGTCCGAGTAGGACGGGGCGAAGGAGTAGACGGAGTAGGCCAGGCCGCGCTTCTCGCGCACCTCCTGGAACAGCCGCGAGGACATGCCGCCGCCGAGGATCGAGTTGAGGACGCCCATCGTCATTCGCCGCTCGTCGCCCGCGGCGAGACCGGGGAAGCCGACCAGCAGGTTCGCCTGCTCGGTGGGGCGGTGCACCACCGACAGGGCGCTGCCGCGGGTGTAGGACGCACGGCCGCCGACGCGCCGCTCGACGGGCGGGGCCGCCGTGCCGAGGTCCCAGCCGTCGGCGACGAGGACCCGCTGGAGCAGCGCGACGAGCGCCTCGTGGTCGACGGCGCCGGCGACGGTGATCACCACGTCTCGCGGGCGGTAGGCGGCGCGGTAGTGCGCCCAGACCGCGTCCCGGGTGGCCTCGCCGATGGTCGCGGCGGTGCCCCCGATCGGGCGGCCCAGCGGGTGGTCGCCGAACACGGCCTCGAACAGCTTCTCGCCCGCCACGTCGGCCGGATCGTCGTCCGCCATCGCCAGCTCCTCGAGAATGACCCCGCGCTCGGTCTCGAACTCGTCCGGATCGATCAGGCTCGAGGTCACCATGTCGGCGATCACCTCGACCGCCATCGGGAGGTCGCGGTCCTGGATCTTGGCGTAGTAGCAGGTGTACTCCTTGGCGGTGAGAGCGTTGTGCTCCCCGCCCACGGAGTCGAAGGACACGGCGATGTCGAGGGCGGACCGCTTCTGCGTGCCCTTGAACAGCAGGTGCTCGAGGAAGTGCGTCGAGCCGACGTTGGAGGGCACGGCGGGCTCGCCCGCGGTCGCGGGGCGGCCGGGCCGCTCGTCGCGAGAACCCGCGGCGACCCAGAAGCCGATCGTGGCGCTGCGGGCGCCGGGCACCGATTCGCTGAGGATGCGGACACCGCTCGGGAGGACGGAGCGGCGGACCGTGGATCCGCCTGCGGCCCGGACTGACGTCTCCGGCTGGTCGAGGGGCAGTGCGACTCCGTGATTCATCGTGCCCACCCTAGGCCACCGCGACGGCGGCCCGAGCCGGGCTGTCGCGCCGTGGCGGGAGAGGTGCAGGGGGCGTCGCGGACGGGCGCGGTCAGCGGCGCGCGCGCTCCAGCGCGGCCAGGTGTCCGGGGTCGAGCTCGAGCGAGACCGCGCGCACCAGCGCGTCCACGTCGGCGGGTGAGCGCGGGGCGACCGTCGCGGCGGTCAGCCGCGGCCGGCCGAGCAGCCAGGCCAGGGCGACGGCGGCGGGAGCGGCCGAGAGCTCGGCACCGATCGCGTCGAGGACGGCGAGGACCCGGCGTCCGCGGCGCCCGAGGTGGGCGGCGGCGAGTGCCCCGTCGGGCAGGCGGCCGAGCTCGCGGCGGGTGCGCTCGGCGCCGCGGAGGAACCCGTGGGCGAGGGGGACGGTCGCGAGCAGGGCGAGTCCCTGGCCGGCGGCGACGAGGCCGAGATCGCCCTCCGAGCCGGGCCGCTCGAGCAGGTTCCAGCGGACCTCCGCGCCGGCGAGGCGGGGCAGCCCGTGGGCGGCCAGGACGCGCGCCTCGAACAGCTCCTCCGGGGAGAACCCGGAGGCGACCACCGACCGCACCAGCCCGCGCGCCAGCAGCACGTCGACGGCGCTGAGGAGCTCGTCGAGGCGTCCGGCCCCGTCGGGGCGGACCGCCAGCACATCGAGGCGGTCGGTGCGGAGGCGGCGCAGCGCCCCCTCGACACGGTCCACCAGCGCACGCGGCGTCGCGGGCGCGCCGACCGGAGCGGCGAAGCGGCCGATCAGGAGGAAGCGGTCCCGGTCGCGGTGTCCGGCGGGCCAGCCGCCGACGCCCTCCGCGAGGCTCGAGTCGGTGACGACGACGCCGTTGCCGCCCCACGCCGCGTAGCGCTCGAGCAGCGCGGCACCGTCGTCGCGGCCGAGGGCCGCCGCGTCGAGCACGAAGGGGAAGAGGTCGTGGCCGGAGTCGCCCATCGGCCGGCGGCGCGAGGGTGCGACGGCGGTCGGCTCGACGGGGCCGGTCTCGGCGAGGACGCCGCTCGAGGCGGCTGCGCGGGAGACCGCGGGCGGGAGCGGGACGGCACTGTGACGGGGAGCCCGCACGACGGCGCCGGTCCTGTCCCTGGGCACGCCACCACTCTCCCTGCGGCGGCTCGGGTCCCGCCAGGGGAGAGAGTATCCGAGCGCCGGAGCCGCCACTCCGCCGGGTCGCGCACGGTTCACCAGATCGTTACACGGGCGCCGCCGGCGGGGTCGACTCGCGCCGGCGAGCGGTGCGGCGGGCCCCTCCGTGTCGGCCGTCCGGGCTAGATTCGCGACCATGGACTCCGCCGCCCCGACCCCCTCCGAGACCGCCGCCCCGACCTCCGACTCCCCCGAGCGGGAGACGTCAGCGCCCTGGTGGACGAGCGCCGTCGTCTACCAGATCTACCCGCGCTCGTTCGCGGACTCGAACGGCGACGGCATCGGCGACCTGGGCGGCATCCGCTCGAAGCTCGACCACCTCGCCGACCTGGGGGTCGACGTGATCTGGCTCTCGCCGGTCTACCCGTCGCCGCAGCACGACAACGGCTACGACATCTCGGACTACGAGGACATCGACCCGCGGTTCGGCACGCTGGAGGAGTTCGACCTGCTCCTCGCGGAGGCCCACGAGCGCGGCATCCGCATCGTGATGGACCTCGTGGTCAACCACACGAGCGACGAGCACGCCTGGTTCGTCGAGTCCCGCTCCTCGCAGGAGGACCCGAAGCGCGACTGGTACTGGTGGCGCCGCGGGCGCCGCTCGGCCGAGCCCGGCCGCGAGCTCGAGGCGGCCGCCGGCGCCGGCCTCGACGTCGCCGAGCCGAACGGCTGGCGCTCCTACTTCTCCGGCCCGGCCTGGACGCTCGACCCGGCGACGGACGAGTACTTCCTCCACCTCTTCGCGGTGCAGCAGCCGGACCTCAACTGGGAGAACCCCGAGGTGCGGCACGCGGTGCACGCGATGATGAACCGCTGGCTCGACCGCGGAGTGGACGGCTTCCGGATGGACGTGATCAACCTCGTCTCGAAGGACGTCGGAGCCGTCGACGGCGAGCAGGGCGGCGCGGGCATCGTCGGAGGGGTGGGTCCGCGGCTCCACGAGTACCTCCGCGAGATGCACGAGGCCGTGTTCGCGCACCGCGAGGGCTCCTTCCTCACCGTCGGCGAGATGCCCGGGGTCACCCTCGAGGAGGCGGTGCTGGTGACCGATCCCGAGCGGCGTGAGCTCGACATGGTCTTCCAGTTCGAGCACGTCGGCATCGACCACGGAGTCGACAAGTTCCACCCGGTGCCGCTGGACCTGGTCGCCTTGAAGGCCAACCTCGCGCGCTGGCAGGACGGCCTGGCCGAGCGCGGCTGGAACAGCCTGTACCTCGGCAACCACGACCAGCCGCGTCTCGTCTCGCGCTTCGGGGACGACGGCGCGCACCGCTACGAGTCCGCGACCCTCTGGGCGACGCTCCTCCACCTCCAGCGCGGCACGCCGTACATCTACCAGGGCGACGAGATCGGGATGACGAACGTCCCGTTCGCCGGCATCGAGGACTTCCGCGACGTCGAGTCCCTGAACTACTGGGCCGAGGCTGTCGGCGAGCGCGGCGAGGACCCGGCGACCGTGCTCGCCGGGCTGCGCGCGCAGAGCCGCGACAACGCCCGCACGCCGGTGCAGTGGGACGACGGCCTCCAGGCCGGCTTCACGACCGGCGAGCCGTGGATCGCGGTCAACCCGAACGCCGCCGAGGTGAACGTCGCCGCCGATCGGGCCGCCGAGCGGTCGGTCTTCGAGTACTACCGGGCGCTGATCGCGCTGCGGCACGCCGACGAGACGGTGCAGCTGGGCCGCTTCGCGCTGCTGGAGCCCGAGCACCCCGCGCTCTTCGCCTTCACGCGCACCGGACCGGGCGAGCTGCTCGTCGTCGGGAACGTGTCCGGTGAGCCGCTCGAGGTGCCGCTGCTCGAGGAGTGGGCGGCTGCCGAGACGGTCCTCGGCAACGTCGCCGGTGCGACCGGGTCGACGCTCGGCCCGTGGGAGGCGCGCATCCTGCGCCGCTGAACCTCGCCGCGCCCCGCTCCGAGCACGGCGCGGGGCGCGGCGCCCGACGGCGGTGGACCAGCGGGCGACGGCCTCAGGCGGAGACGCGGTCCAGTTGAGCGACGTCGCTGCGGGTCAGCGGGAGCGCGGCCGCCGCGAACAGCGACTCGAGCTCCGCGGCGTTCCGCGCCCGGACGATCGCCGCCGAGACCTCCTGGTGCGAGAGCACCCAGGCGAGCGCGACCACGCCGGGCTCCGTGCCGTGGGCCCCGGCGATCTCGTCGAGGGCCGCGAGCACGCGGGAGCCGTGGCGGCCGACGTAGTCCAGGCCCGCCTCGAACAGGGCCGACTCCGGCTCGTCCGTGCGGCTGCGCAGGGCGCCGGTGAGGTAGCCGCTCGCCAGGGGCAGCCGCGCGAGGGTGCCGAGCTCGAGCCGCACCACCTCGGGGGCGACGTCGGTCTCGTAGGTCCGGCGCTCCATCAGGCTGTACTCCGACACGACGGCCGAGAGCGACGGCAGCGCGAACGCGGTCGCCGTCTCGTGCAGCGCCGTGATCGCGGCTCCGCTGAAGTGCGCGGCGCCCAGGGCGCCGACCGAGCCGTCCGCCAGGAACGGCGCGACCGCCGCCAGGCTGTCGGCGATGGGGATCCCGGGGTCCTCGCTGTCGAACGAGAGCAGGTCGATCCGGGTGCCGAGCCGCTCGAGGCTCCCCTCGATCGCGATGCGGACGTCCTCCGGGGCGAGGCCCGGCGCGTCCGGGTGCCGGCCGACCTTCGTCGCGACCAGCATCCGCTCGCGCAGCCCGCTCTGCTCGAGCCAGCGGCCGATCATGTACTCGCTCCGACCGGTCGCGTAGTGGTCCGCGGTCGAGATCAGGGTGCCGCCGAGACGGCCGAACGCGTCGAGCACCTCGGTGGTGTCGTCGATCCCGGCGGCCCAGCCGAAGACGGAGCCGTCGAGGGCGAGCGGATGCACGGGGAGGCCGGTCCGACCCAGGGTGCGTGAGAGGAGGGGCGTCTCCGGCTCGGTGGCCAGGGGCGTCGGGTCGGTCACGGAGTCCTCCGGTCGGGGCGGTGCGGCGCGGTCCCGCCACCGTACCCCATGCCCCCGCCGACGACGGACGCCCGCCCCACCGGAGTGGGACGGGCGTCACGGTCGTGCAGGAGGGATCAGCTCTCGGCGGGAGCCTCTGCCTCGGCCTCCTCGGCCACGACGGGCGCGAGGGACAGCTTGCCGCGGTCGTCGATCTTGGTGATCTGGACGAGCAGCTTCTGACCGACTCCGAGGACGTCCTCGACGTTCTCGACGCGCTTGCCGCCGGCGAGCTTGCGGACCTCGCTGATGTGCAGCAGTCCGTCCTTGCCGGGGAGGAGCGAGACGAACGCGCCGAACGTCGCGAGCTTGACGACGGTTCCGAGGAACTGCTCGCCGACCTCGGGGTTGGTCGGGTTCGCGATGGCGTTGACCTGCGCACGCGCGGCCTCGGCCGACGGGCCGTCGACGGCTCCGATGTAGACGGTGCCGTCCTCCTCGATGGAGATGTCGGCGCCGGTCTCGTCCTGGATCGCGTTGATCGTCTTGCCCTTGGGGCCGATCAGCTCGCCGATCTTGTCGACGGGGATCTGCACCGAGATCACGCGGGGCGCGGTCGGGGCCATCTCGTCGGGCTGGTCGATGGCCGCCGTGAGCACCGCGAGGATCGTGGTGCGGGCGTCCTTGGCCTGCTTGAGCGCGGCGTCGAGCACCGACGACGGGATGCCGTCGAGCTTCGTGTCGAGCTGGATGGCCGTGACGAACTCGGCGGTTCCGGCGACCTTGAAGTCCATGTCGCCGAGCGCGTCCTCGGCGCCCAGGATGTCGGTCAGCGCCGCGTAGCGGGTCTGGCCGTCGACGACGTCGGACACGAGGCCCATCGCGATGCCCGCGACCGGGGCGCGCAGCGGCACTCCGGCGTTGAGGAGCGACAGGGTCGACGCGCAGACCGAGCCCATCGAGGTCGAGCCGTTGGAGCTCAGCGCCTCGGAGACCTGGCGGATCGCGTAGGGGAACTCCTCGCGGCTCGGCAGCACCGGCACGAGGGCGCGCTCGGCGAGGAAGCCGTGCCCGATCTCGCGACGCTTCGGCGATCCGACGCGGCCGGTCTCACCGGTCGAGTAGGGCGGGAAGTTGTAGTGGTGCAGGTACCGCTTCTTGGTGACGGGCGACAGCGAGTCGATCTGCTGCTCCATCTTGAGCATGTTCAGCGTGGTGACGCCCAGGATCTGGGTCTCGCCGCGCTGGAAGATGGCCGAGCCGTGGACGCGCGGGATGACCTGCACCTCGGCGTCGAGCGGGCGGATGTCGGCCAGGCCGCGTCCGTCGATGCGCACGCCGTCGCGGAGGATGCGGCCGCGGACGACCACCTTCGTGACGGACTTGTACGCCGCTCCGACCTGGTTGTAGGCCTCGGCCGACAGCTGACCCGACGCGATGCGCTCGGCGATCTGCTCCTTGACGCGCGCCTTGAGGGCGTCGTCGGCGTCCTGCCGCTCGACCTTGTCGGCGATCTGGTACACGCGGACGAGCTCGTCGTAGCTGAGCTCGGCGACGTTGTCGTAGGTCTCCTGCGCGTAGGGCAGGAACACCGGGTAGTCCTTGACCGGCTTCGCGGTCTCGGCGGCGAGCTTCGCCTGCGCCTCGACGAGTGCGCGGAGGAAGGGCTTGGCGGCCTCGAGGCCCTCGGCGACGACGTCCTCGCTGGGCTTGGTCGCACCCGCCTTGATGAGGTTCCAGGAGGACTCCGTGGCCTCGGCCTCGACCATCATGATGGCGACGTCCGAGGAGCCGTCCTCGTTGGTGACGACGCGGCCCGCGACGGTGAGGTCGAAGACGGCGTTCTCCAGCTGGGAGGCCTTGGGGAAGGCGACCCACTGGTCGTTGCCGGAGCCGTCGGACATGAGCGCCAGGCGGACGCCGGCGACCGGGCCGGAGAACGGCAGGCCGGAGATCTGCGTGGACGCGCTCGCGGCGTTGATCGCGAGGGCGTCGTAGAACTCGTCCGGCGCGATGCTGAGGACCGTGATGACGATCTGGACCTCGTTGCGCAGGCCCTCGACGAACGAGGGGCGCAGCGGCCGGTCGATCAGACGGCAGACCAGGATCGCCTCGGTGGAGGGGCGGCCCTCGCGGCGGAAGAACGAGCCGGGGATCTTGCCGGCGGCGTAGGAGCGCTCCTCGACGTCGACGGTCAGCGGGAAGAAGTCGAAGTTGTCCTTCGGGTTCTTCGAGGCCGACGTGGCCGACAGGAGCATGGTGTCCTCGTCGAGGTAGGCGGCGACGGCGCCCTGAGCCTGCTGCGCGAGGCGGCCGGTCTCGAAGCGGACGGTGCGGGTACCGTACGAGCCGTTGTCGAGAACGGCTTCGGCGAATGTGATTTCAGGACCTTCCAAGAGGTCTGTCTCCTTAACGTCTGCAGCGGCGCCCCTTCTGGGCGCCGGCGTTCGTCGGAGCAGCGGTCCGGTCAGGAATCGAGACGATCCCACGGCAGGGCTTCGCGCCGTGCCGTCGTGTGGAGGGCGTTCGTGCTGGCCACCAGTAGAAGAGCTCCGGGCTGTCGCGACCTGTGCCGCGAGCGGGACGTGCCGCCTGCGACTCGTGCCGCGGCGGCCCGTGCTCTGTCGCACGCTGCCGCTGTCCGGGACTCCACCACCGAGGACCAGCTTCCTGCCGGCCTGCTCCGTGGCTCGAATCCTGGGTCGACCGGCGGTCGCTTTCGGATTCGGAACCGGTTCATGCTATCAGCCGCGGTGCGGTTCCTCCATGGACCGCGCCGACCCGGCCGGCCCTCCGCCCGTCAGCCCCGCGTCTCGTGCATCAGCAGCTCGACGCGCAGCCCGCCCCTCACCGTCACGATGCGGGCCGGCACGCGGGGCGACCTCCCCGCCTCCGAGAGCCGGGCGAGGGCGGCCTCGACCACGTTCTCGAGACCGCGCGGCACCTGGCCGACGAGCCCCGAGGGGCGCTGGGCCGCGAACAGGCGGACCGGCATCGGAGCGTCCACGCGCTCCTCCTCCGCGGTGCGGCGCGGGATCACGGCCGTGACCTCGTCCTCGCCGAGGGCGAGCACCCGCGCGATCTCGTCCTGGTGCGGCCGGGAGTCGGCGAGGCGGAGGAGGGTGTCGCCGCGCCGCGACTTCGGGCGCAGCTCGTAGTCGTAGTCGTCGAGCTTGCCCGAGCCGCGGTCGTCGGAGGGGAGGGGGTTCGCGTCGCCGCGTCCGAACGGGAAGAGCTTCATGCCTCCATTGTCCAGCTCGCGGCCCCTCCCCCCGCTCGCGTCAGGCGGTGCGCCGCATCCGGGCGATCGCCGCGAGCACCAGGACGAGCACGACGGCGACGAAGCCGAGCAGGACCGGGACGGCCGGCAGGAGCGCGAGCGCGGCACCGATCGCCAGGACCGGCACCGCGAGGCCGAGGTAGGCGGCGAGGAACACGGCCGCGAGCACCTCGCCGCGGGTCTCGTCGGTGGCGAGCGAGCCGGCGACTCCGAGCGCCAGGCGGAAGAGCAGGCCCACGCCCGCTCCCGCGAGCACCCCGCCGATGATGAAGGCGGACACCGAGACGATCACGGCGCCGGTCGCGACCAGCAGCAGCCCGGCCGTCAGCGCCACGGCCGCGAGGCGGAGCGCCGTCCGCGAGGACAGCCGGATCGAGACCAGCTGCGCGACGGCTCCGGCGGCGAAGACCCCGAAGGAGATCGCGCCCGCCTCGAGGTGGGAGGTCTCGCCGAAGCGCCCGGCGAGGAAGGTCGGCGCCAGCGAGGTGAAGAGGCCGAATACGGCGAACCCGGCGAACGCGCCGACCGCGGCCGAGAGGAAGACGCCGCGGGAGGCGGCCGGCACGGCCAGGCGCTGCGGACGGTAGGCCGGGAGGACCTCGCGCCGCTCGACCGTCTCGGGGACGAGCGCGACACCGATCCCGAGGACGACCAGGAGGACGAGGAACACGGCGTACGGGACGACCAGAGGCTCGCGCACCGTCACGGCGAACACCCCGCCGACGAGCGGGCCGAGCGCCAGCCCGCCCATGTTCACGAGGGCGGAGACGGCGCGGGAGGTGCCGGGGCCCTCCTCCGGGCGGGCGACGGCGCGCAGCTCCGAGAGGTGGGCGGTGGCCGTCGCGGTGAGCGCGCCGACGCCGAGCCCGGTCAGCAGGCGGGCGAGGATCAGCCCGGGCACGTCCGGCCAGAGCAGGAACACGGCGGCCGCCAGGACCTCGACGAGGATCGACGCGAGCAGGATCCGGCGGCGGCCGAGCCAGTCGCTGACGTGCCCGGCGAGGAAGAGGCTCGCCACGACTCCGACCGCGTACGCGGCGAAGACCACGGTGACGACGAAGGCCGGGAACCCGTCGCGCTGCTGGTAGATCGCGTAGAGCGGTGTCGGCACGGTCGAGAACGCCATCACCGTGAGGAAGGCGACGGCGATCACCCAGAAGCCGTGACGGTGCGGGAGCTCGCGGCGATGGACGGACGGGAGGGAGCGCTCGGTGGTGGTCACAGTGTCCACAGTGCTCCGCCCCATCATCCGTGTCCAACGGAGGATCTCGGTTGGATTGATCGTCCCTGTTGGATAATGTGCGCATGGACGACCGCCAGCTCGCCGCCTTCGTCGCCGTCGCCGAGGAGCTCAGCTTCACCCGGGCGGCCGCGCGCCTGTTCGTCGTGCAGTCGACCCTCTCGGCGAGCATCCGCTCGCTCGAGCAGGAGCTCGGCTCGCCGCTGTTCGCCCGCTCGACCCGGCGGGTGGCGCTCACCGCGGTCGGCGAGGCGCTCCTGCCCTCGGCCCGATCGGCGATCGACAGCCTCGACCGGATGCGCTCGCTCGCGGCCGACGACGCGGCGGGGCTCCGCGGGCGGGTGCGGGTGGGCACCTTCTCCGCCCTCGACCTCGTCGACCTGCCCGGCGCGCTCGGCGTCTTCCGCACTCGGCACCCGCTGGTGGACCTGCTCCTGCGCACCTCGACCACCGGCTCCACCGGTCTCGCCGAGGACCTGCGCCGCGGCCTGCTCGACGCCGCTCTGCTGGCACTGCCGGCGACGCAGCTGCGGGGCCTGGCGGTGACGCGGCTGGTGCGCAGCGACTACGTCCTGCTGGTGGAGAGCGCGCATCCGCTCGCCGCGGCGGGACCGCCCTCCCCGCAGGACCTCGACGGGCTCACCTTCGTGGACACGCCCGCCGGCTTCGGCAACAGGGTCGCCGTCGACCTCGCCTTCCGCGAAGCCGGGGCGTCGCGCCGGGTGGCCACCGAGGTCGCCGATCTGCCGGGGATCCCCCGCTTCGTGCAGGCGGGGCTGGGGCCGGCGATCGTGCCGCGCGCGGGCGTCGAGCCGCTGGAGGGCGTCACGGCCCTCGCGCTCGACTGGCCGGGGCTGGTCTGGGAGCTCTCGGTCTGCACGGCGCCGCGCCCCTCCGCCGCGGTGCAGGCGCTCACGGCCGTGCTGGCGGAGCGGTCGGCCTAGGCCTCAGCCCTCGCGCAGGGGGCCGCGGACGATCGAGTCGCCGGAGTGCTCCGGGTCGTCGTCGAACGGCTCCTGGGAGACGTCCACGAGCGGGTACTCGGCGAGGTCGACGTCGTCGGGCACGGCGAAGACGCCGTCGGTCCCGTCGAGCACGCCGAGCCCGACCAGCCCGGAGGCGTCGGCGGCGAGGAGCCAGACCTCCCGGTACGAGTCGTCCGCGCTCTGCGCATCGAGGTGCACGTGCAGGCGGCGGGTGCCGTCGGCGTCCTCCAGCTCGGCGGTTCCGCTCGCTCCCTGCCAGTCGGGGAGAGCGGCGAGATCAGCGCGCGCCACGACGGCGGCGGTGTCGTCGCTCCGCGAGGCCTGCCACCAGGCTCCGCCCGCGACCCCGATGACGAGCGCGCCGAGAGCGGCCAGCACGGCGCTCAGAGCGCGGGGCCGGCGGCGGCGGGCGGGACGGTGCCGTCCCGGGGGAAGGGCGAGCGGAGGCGGCACGGCAGCGGCCGACGACGGCAGGGCGCCGGGCCCGAGGTCGCCGAGGGCGAGCTCCTCGCGGATGCGGTCCCAGACGATCGCGGGCGGCGCCTCCAGCTCGACAGCACGGCTCGCACGGCCCAGGCCCGCGGCGTGGCCGAGCTCGACCAGCTGCCGGGCGCAGTCGGGGCAGTCGCGCAGGTGGGCCTGCTCGGCGTCGCTCGAGTGCTCGCCGAGGGCGAGCAGGGCGAGCTCGTCGGGATCGAGGTGGGTCATGTGCTGCTCACCTCCAGGCGGGAGCGGAGCCGGTCGAGGCTGCGGCGGATGTGGCTCTTGACGGTACCGAGCGGCAGGCCGGTGCGCTCGGCGATCTCGGTGTGGGTGAGGTCCTCGTAGAAGGCGAGGCCGATCACCCGCCGGGGGACGGGATCCAGGCGGGCCAGCTCGTCGGCGATCAGGATCCGCGCCTCGATGTCGACGGGGGCCTCCCCCTCCTCGACCGGCGTGACGGCGACGAGGGCCTCGGTGAGCCTCCGCTCGCGCGCCCGCGCCTCGTGCGCGTCCGCGATCCTCCTCCGGGAGATCCCGACCAGCCAGGCTCCGAGAGCCGCCCGTCCGGGGTCGAAGCCCGAGCGCGAGGTCCAGGCCGAGACGAACACGCGCTGCACCACGTCCTCCGCGTCGCCGCGGTCGCCGAGCGAGCGCAGCGCCAGCGTGAAGACCAGCGGCGACCAGCGCGAGTACGCCTCGGCGAGCGCCGCCTCCTCCCCTGCGGCGAAGCGGCGGCCGAGCCGGGCCACGAGAGCGCTGTCGGCCTCGGCGCCGTCGGCGGGCTCGATGGTCTCGATCAGGGGGTCCCTCCAGGGCTGCGGGGAGCGCTGCTGCCCGGGGGCGTGCGGCGCTGCGAGGCTCATCGTACGTCGCTGAGGCTCGGGCGGGCGGGTCAGCCGGCCGGGACGGCCGTGACCACCACGTTGCTGAGGTAGTGGCGGGTGTCGTAGTCGAAGTCGCCGCCGCAGGTGATCAGGACCAGCCGCGGCGGTCCGTCGGCGGCGAACACGGCCGAGAGGTCGACCGTGGTCTTCTCCGTGGTCTCCACCGTCGAGACGGTGTACGCGCGCTCCGCGCCGTCCGCGCCGGTGAGGGTCACGGTCTGGCCCGGGACCGCCTTCTTCAGCTCGACGAACGGCCCGAGGCCGTAGGCGAGGGAGTCGACGTGCGCGGCGATCACGACCGTGCCCTCCGGCTCGTCGAGGCCGGCGCCGAAGCGGTACCAGCCGGCGACCTGCGTGTCGGGCACGAGCTCCATCGTGCCGTCGTCCGCGACTCCGACCGGCTCGACGGCCATGTCGACGGGGAGCCCGTTGACGACGAGCCGCTCGGGAGCGAGCGCGGTGGGGGCGGGGGTCGCGCCGAGCCGAGCATCCGCCACCGGGACGGACGGCACCGCTTCCGGCAGGGTCGCCGCGGGCGAGGAGGGGACCGTGGCCGGCACCGGCTGCTGGGGCGCCGAGGAGACGGCGGCGGGAGCGGGCTCCACCCGGGACTCCTGCGCCGCGCATCCGGCGAGACCGGCACCGGCCACGATCAGCCCGACCACGGCGAGGACGCGCAGAGGGAAGGGGCTCCGGCTCATGGCGTCCTCCTGGGTCGTGGTCGGGGGTGCCGGGACGGCCGCGCTCCAGCACGGCCGACCCGGCGGTCGGATCCTCGGGTCAGCGACGCGAGGCGGCGGTGCGGCGGCCGATCAGCACAGCGCCGGCAGCGGCGAGGGCGGCGAGCAGTGCTCCGCCCCACCAGCCCGCGGCGGCGTCGGGGCGGTTGTCCGCCGCGAGGCCGGCCTCACCGGCGGGGACGCCCGACGGCGAGGAGTGCAGTCCATCGATGGTCTGCGTCGCGAGAGCGAGGTTGCCCTTCTCCAGGCTGCCCCAGGCGTAGACGATCGTGTTCACGCCCTCCTGGACCTGCACGTCGGCCGGGCCGATGACCGGCGCGGTGGTCCCGGTCGCGGCGACCACGGTCGAGATAGTGGCCGGGGCGAGGTTCAGCACGCCCTCGTTCGGGTTCGTCACGTTCGTCAGGACGGGCGACCCTCCGGCGAGGATGTCCACGGCCGGAGCGGCGGCGATGTGGCGGACCGTGAGCCGGCCCTCGCCCGCGGCGGTCTTCGAGATGTCATTGGTGAAGAGGGTCGCGGTGGGGGTGTTGTCCGGCGTGAGGTGCGCCGCGACGGTGTAGCTCTTCCCCGCCTCGAGGCTGATGTCGATCGGGCCGATCACGGGGGCGCTGGCGTCCGCGGCGGTGGAGGCCGTGATGGCGACCTTGTAGGTGCCGGTGGGGAGGTCGAGCGGGCCGGCGAGCGAGCCGGGGGTGAAGTCGTCGAGCGTCAGCTTGCCGTCGACGTAGACGTCGACCGGGGTGTCGGGGACGGCGTGCAGGACCGAGAGGTCGGCCGAGTCGGCGTCGGCGGCGGCGGCGGGCGTGGCGGCGATGCCGACGACGGCCAGGGTTCCGATGCAGGCACCGGCGAGCAGGCTGCGGGAGAAGCGGGAGGTGGTCACGGTGTTCCTCTTTCACGATGGGACCCGCGTGGGGTCGGGGGGTGGTCGAGAAGGGCCTTCACCACTACTTCCGGCCGAGGCGCCTCCTCGGATGCACCCAGTCTGAGATTCTTCGAAAGAATTTCTGCCGGACACTTCGCGAGCCCCTCGCAGCGCTGGCCCGAGCGCCCGCGCCGGGCTAGCCTCCGACCAGGAGGTGCGGAGGATGGGCAGGCGCGGCGTGGTCCTCCTCCTCGCCGCCGCGGCGCTCACCACGGCGGCGGTCGCGGGCGTGCAGGGCTCCCTCGCCCCCCGGGCGCCGGTCGCCGACCAGGCCGCCGCCGCCTCCGACGCCCCCGCCCAGTGCGACGACGCCCGGGAGCTGCTGGCCGCCTCGTCCGCCTTCGAGGGCGGAGCGGGCGTGCCGGCCGGCCACCTCGTGGCCTGCCTCGACGAGGACCACCGGCGCCTCACGATCCACAACCGCACCCCCGTCGTCTGGAGTCTCGGCGACTCCTCGGTGCGGGGCGTGACGAGCGGGACGGACGGAGTGACGGGGCTGCTGAGCCTGCACGCGTCGCAGTCCTCCTCCGGGCTGCTCCTCGCACCCGGATCGGCGGCCTCGGTCTCGGCCGGCGACGGGAGGATCCGACCGCGGCCCGACGAGCCCTCGACCCGGCTGCAGCTCGCACTCACCGCGGTGGTCGCGGCTCAGGATCAGGCGATCGGCCCCTCCGCCGGTCCCGACAGCATCATCCGCGGCGCCGCGCTCACCTGCGCGGTCGTGGTCGCGGAGTCGGACACCGGCTGGCGGGTGACCTCGCCGCGGGCTCTCGCCGCGGCGGCCGAGGACCCGGTGTGCGCGCGCGACTGGGCCCGCGCCCAGCGGAGCGCGGCGGCCTGGCGGATCGCCCTGCCCGGGCTCGTCGACGCCGTGGAGGCTCCCGGCCGCCCCGAGGAGGACACGGCGCTCCAGCGGGCCGCGGCCGACTGGTTCTCGGCCTCGAGCGGCTACTCGTGGGGCGGAGTCGACCGCCCCGCTCCCCTGCCCTGACCGGCGCCGCGCGCCTCGTCCGCCCGGGAACGCGAACGGGCCGCCCTCCGCGAGGAGGACGGCCCGTTCGGCAAGAAGTTCGCGGTGTCATCGAGACCGCGCCCTGCTCCGGGAGGAGCTAGCGGCGCAGACCGAGACGCTCGATCAGCGAGCGGTAGCGGTTGATGTCCACATCCGACAGGTAGCCGAGGAGTCGACGACGCTGACCCACGAGCAGCAGCAGACCACGACGCGAGTGGTGGTCGTGCTTGTGCTCCTTGAGGTGCTCGGTGAGGTCCTTGATCCGCTTGGTCAGGACGGCCACCTGCACCTCGGGGGATCCGGTGTCACCGGGGTGGGTCGCGTACTCTTCGATGATCGCCTTCTTGACATCTGCTTCGAGTGCCATATATGGGATCCCCTCTCTCTCGTTGCGCGGTGCCCGGCGCCTGATGCGTGGGCTCTCTTGATCCGCGGCCGTCGAACGGCAACCGGACGACTCTACCAGAGGGAGGGCGGCATCAGGAGCCGGTGGCCCGGTTCCAGAGCACGACGAGCCACGGCGAGACCAGCAGCTGCCAGTAGACGAGCACGAGGACGTTGAGGACCACGCCGATCCAGCAGGCGATCGGCGGGCGCTTCTCGCGACGCCGGGCGCGGAGGGTGGAGACGGCGAGCAGGATCCCGGCGAGCAGGACCGCGTGCACGAGCGCGGTGTAGAGCACGCCGACCAGCAGGTCGCTGACGGCCTGGTCGCCCGGGTAGGCGCCGAGCGAGATCAGGGCGTACCAGACGAAGAACGACAGCGGGACGGCGAGGACGGCCAGGAGGACCGAGACGATCCCGGCTCCGTAGCGGCGGAGGAAACCGCGAGCTCCCGAGGCCGTGGCACCGGTCCGAGCGGCTCCGGCGCGGACGCCGCCCGTGGAGCTGCGCCGACCGCCCGTGGCGGCCGCCGCGCGACGCGCGCCCGCCTCGGCGGCGGTGCGGATCGAGCGTCGCGAGGGGGCGGCTCCGGCTGCTCGCGGGGCAGGAGGACCCTGACGCCCGGGCGCGCCGTCGGATGACGTGCTCATGCCTCTCACCCTAGGGGATGACCCCTGAGCCCCCGGATCGGCGCGGCCCGCCGGGGCGGCGGAGTCAGCAGAATGGAGCGAGTGAGCCAGACCCCCCGCGCCCCCCGGCGCAGCCACGTCCTCGACGTCTCCCCCCTCCGCGAGTCCCCGGCCTTCGCCCGGCTCTGGGCCGGCAACGTGATCTCGGGCATCGGCGGCCAGATGACGATCGTCGCGGTCGGCCTGCACATCTACGAGCTCACCGGATCGACCCTCGCGGTCGCGCTGGTCGGCGTGGTGGCGCTGGTCCCGACCGTGATCGCCGGCCTCTACGGCGGGATGCTCGCCGACGCGTTCGACCGCCGCCTGGTGCTCCTGCTCGCCGCGGTCGTGGCCTGGGGCTCGACCGCGGGGATCGCGGCCCTCGCCTGGCTCGGCGCCGAGACCCCGCTCTCCCTCTACGTGCTCACCGCCGTGAACGCGGTGGCGACGACGGTGATCGTGACCACCCGGATGACGCTGGCTCCGCGGCTGCTCCGCACCGAGCTGGTCCCCGCCGCCGCCGCGCTCGGCGGCATCGCGAGCGGAGTCGAGGTGACCGTGGGGCCCGCCCTCGCCGGCGTGCTGGTCGCCTCCTCCGGCTTCGCGATCACGTACACGATCGACGTCGTGCTGTTCCTCGCCGCGTTCCTCGGCATCGCGGGGCTGCCGGCGCTCGTGCCCGAGGGCGAGCGGCAGCGGCCGGGGCTGGAGTCCCTCCGCTACGGCCTGGGCTTCCTGAAGGGCGCCCCGAACATCCGGATGTCCTTCCTGGTCGACATCGTGGCCATGACCTTCGGACAGCCGCGCGTGGTCTTCCCGGCGGCCGCCGCGGTGCTGCTCGGCGGAGGCGCGGTGACGGTGGGCGCGCTCACCGCCGCTTTCGCGATCGGGGCGCTGATCAGCGGCGTCTTCTCCGGCCGGCTGACCGGGGTCCGCCGGCAGGGCCTCGCGATCGGCCGCTCGATCCAGGTGTACGGAGCGTTCGTGGTCGCGTTCGGCGCGGTCCTGCTCGGTGCCGCACTCGTGCAGCACGACGCGTCGGCGCCGAACGCGGTGCTCATCGCGCTGGCGGCGGTCGCCCTGGCCGGCGCGGGCGCCTCCGACAACGTCAGCTCGATCTTCCGGCAGACGATGCTGCAGACCGCGGTCCCCGACAACATGCGGGGTCGGCTCCAGGGCGTGTTCATCGTCGTGGTGACGGGCGGCCCGCGGGTCGGCGACCTCTACACGGGACTGCTCGCCTCGCTCGCGCTGCTCTGGCTGCCGCCGCTCGCGGGCGGGCTCGCGATCATCGCGATCCTCGCCGCGGTGCTGCGACTCCGACCGGGGTTCCGTGGGTACGACGCCCTGCACCCGACGGCCTGAGCGGAGGGGCGTCTCCCTCGAGCCGGATGGGACAGCGCGCCCGCCCGCTCGGCTCAGGCCGGCGGACGGGCGCGCCGGGGATCAGTCGCCGGAGGCCGCGTCGGCGCCGCCGCCGTCGGTCAGCCGGTCGTCCGAGACCAGTCCGCTGTCGTCGTCGCGGCCCTCGACCCGCACCGGGCGGTAGACGTGGAAGCCGTCGTCGTCGGGCTCCAGCTCCCAGACCACCTCGACCTCCTCGCCGTCGATGTCGGCCAGGCGGGTGAAGGAGCGCTGCGGGGAGCCGTCGATCATCTCGAGGCGGATGCTCTCCTGCTCCGCTCCGCTGTCGAGGATGGCGGTGTACGTCGATTCGGTGTCCATGCCTCGACGCTAGACACGCGCGGTGAGGCGTCGCCACCCCTTGCGGCGGCGCACGGTCCGCGTAGCGTCGGCACCATGACCGACACCGACATCACTCCCGCCGACTCCGACGACCGCGAGCAGATCACCGAGATGGTGAAGAGCGCCGGGATCGGGCTCCTCACCACCGTCAACGCCACCGGGCAGCTCGTCAGCCGTCCGCTCAAGGCCCAGGACATCGACTTCGACGGCGAACTGTGGTTCTTCACGCAGGACCCGTCGCCCAAGGTCGACGACATCCGCGCGAACCCGAGCGTCAACGTCGCGTTCGAGTCGAAGAAGGGCTACCTGTCGGTGGCCGGCTCGGCGACTGTCGTGCACGACCCGGCGAAGGTGGACGAGCTGTGGTCCCCGGCCGTCGCCGGCTGGTTCCCCGACGGCAAGGACGACCCGACCGTCGCGCTGATCCGCGTCGAGGCCGAGACCGTCGAGCTGTGGGCGACCGACGAGCCCCGTCCGGTCGTGCTGTTCAAGGTCCTCAAGGCCGCCGTCACCGGCGGACAGCCCGACATCGGCGAGAACCGCACCGTCTCCTTCGAGTGATCCCTCCCCCCGAGGCGCCGCCGGGGCGCGGCGCCTCGGGGGGACAGGCGTCAGGCGCCGCCGAAGCGCTCGGTGCGGACGCGCTCGGGCGCGTGGCCCTGCTCGACCAGGGCGGTGGCGACGGCCTCGACGAACGAGGACGGGCCGCACACGTAGACGGTCGGCTCGAGCGGGGCCGGCAGAGCCGCCTCGGCGAGCAGCTCCGGAGTGACGCGGCCGGCCGGACGCGCCGCTCCCGCCGGCGCCACCCGGGTGAAGACGTGGTCCACCGCGACTCCGCCCGTCGCGGCCGGCAGCTCGGCGAGCGCCGCCAGCTCCTCGCGGTAGTAGGCGAAGACGGGCGAGCGGACCGAGTAGAGCAGCTGCATCCGCGCCGCGCTCCCGGACCGGGCGTGCTCGCGCGCCATCGCCATCAGCGGCACCACGCCGCTCCCGCCCGCGATCAGCTGCACCGGCTCCGCCTGCTCCGGACGCCAGACGAACCAGCCGCCGATCGGACCGCGGATCTCGAGCCGGTCGCCCGCTTCGAGGCCGTCGACCAGGTACGGGGAGACCTCCCCGTCGTCCAGCCGCTCGACCGCGAGCTCGACCCGCTCCCCGTCGGCCGGGGCGCCTATCGAGTAGGAGCGGCTCGCCTGGTAGCCGTCGGGCGCGGTGAGGCGCACGTCGAGGTGCTGCCCCGCCAGGTGGCCCGGCCACCCGGGCACGCGGAGCACCAGGAGGCGCGACGTGGGCGTGAGCGGCGCGACCGACTCGGCCACCGCCTCCGTCCACATCACCAGTAGCGCTCCTCTTTCCAGGGGTCCCCGTGCATGTGGTAGCCGTTCTGCTCCCAGAAGCCGGGCTCGTCGCCGGGCATCAGGCGGAGCGTCCGCACCCACTTCGCGCTCTTCCAGAAGTAGAGGTGCGGCACCAGGAGCCGGGCGGGGCCGCCGTGCTCGGCCGCGAGGGGCTTCCCCTCGAACTCGGTGACGACCCAGGCCCTCCCGCCTCGGATCTCGGCGAGCGGGAGGTTCGTCGTGTAGCCGCCGAAGCTCTGCGCCATGACGAAGCCGGCGTCCGTCTCCAGGCCCTCCAGCAGAGTGTCGACCGAGACGCCGCGCCAGCTGGTGCCGAGCTTCGACCACCGGGTCACGCAGTGGATGTCGGTGTGCACGTCCTCGTGCGGGAGCGCGTCGAACTCCTCCCGGTTCCAGCGGCGCACGCCCGCGGGGCCGCCGTCGATGGAGAAGGCCCACTCATGGATGTTCGGGGTGGGCCCGATCGAGAGGACGGGGAAGCCGTTCTCGAGGTGCTGGCCCGGCGGGAGGTCCGGGTCCGCCTCCCTCTTGCCGAAGAAGCCCCGCGTGATGATGCCCATGTCCGCCCTCGTCGTCCTCGGGGCCTGGCCCCGGATCGCTGGAAACCGCTCGTCGCGCTCACGCTACCGCTCGGTGCTACCGCATGCGGGCCCGCCGGGCGAGCCCGGGACCGTGTCGGACGTCGGTGCCAGGATCGGGGCATGAGACGAACCGTCGTGCCGCCGTACCTCCTCGTCCGCATCGCCCGCCTCGACGATCCGGCCTTCGCCCGGGCCGCGCGGGCCGCGAGCCGCTCGCTCGAGCAGGACGTGCCGTTCCGGCGCGTCCGGCCCGGAGAGCCCGCGCCCGACCGCGGGGCGCCGACCGCCGCCGCGACGTCCTCGCCGCGCACCCGCGTGCAGTCCCTCCAGCGCACCATCGCGGACGCGCGGACCGAGGAGACGCTGCCCGGCACGGTCGTCCGCCGCGAGGGCGAGGCGGCCACGGGGGATGCGGCCGTCGACGAGGCGTACGACGGCCTCGGCGCGATGTCGGCCTTCCTGCAGGGTGCGTACGGCCGCGACTCGATCGACGACGCCTGGCTGCCGCTCGACGCGACCGTGCACTTCGGCGACGACTACGACAACGCCTTCTGGGACGGCTCGCGGATGGTCTTCGGCGACGGGGACGGCCAGGTGTTCCGCCGCTTCACCGTCTCGCAGAGCGTGATCGGCCACGAGCTCGCCCACGGCATCACCGAGTACACGGCGAACCTCGTCTACCGCGGCCAGTCCGGAGCGCTCAACGAGTCGGTCTCGGACGTGTTCGGAGCCCTGCTGGAGCAGTACGGCGCCGGCCAGAGCGCCGACGAGGCGAGCTGGCTGATCGGCGAGGGGCTCTTCACCGACGAGGTGCAGGGCACGGCCCTGCGGTCGATGATCGCCCCCGGCACCGCCTACGACGACGACGTCCTCGGCTCCGACCCGCAGCCGGGCTCGATGGCCGACTACGTCGAGACCGACGACGACAACGGCGGAGTGCACATCAACTCGGGGATCCCCAACCGCGCGTTCGCCGTGGCGGCGACGACCCTCGGCGGGAAGGCGTGGGAGCGCGCTGGGCAGGTCTGGTACGACGTGCTGACCGGGGGCGTCCTCACCGCGACGGCCGACTTCGAGGCGTTCGCGGCGCTCACCGTGCGGGCCGCCGCCGAGCGCTACGGATCCGGCTCCGAGGTCGAGGCCGCCGTGCGCACCGGCTGGACGACGGTCGGCGTGACGCTGTCCGCCTGAGCCGGTCCGCTCGAGGACGGAGGCGGGTAGCATCGCGCGCATGGACGTCATCGTGTCGCGCAGCGGCGGAGTCGCCGGCCTCCGCCGGGTGTGGCGGGTCGACGTCGAGCAGCAGCCCGACGAGCGCGCCTGGCGCGACCTGCTCGGCTCGCTCCCCTGGGACGCCGCCGACGGCGAGTCCCCCGGCCGGGCCGACCGCTTCGTCTACGAGATCCGCGTGCAGACGCACCACGTCCGCCTCGGCGAGACCGAGCTCGACGGAGCCTGGCGCGAGCTGGTCGACCGCGTGAAGAAGGCGCAGCCCCGCTAGGAGCTGCGCCTTCGTCGTGTGCTCGGAGCTACTTGGTGCCGAGCAGGTCGATCACGAAGATCAGGGTCTTGCCGGAGAGCGGGTGCCCTCCGCCGGCCGGGCCGTACGCCAGCGCGGGCGGGCAGATCAGCTTGCGGCGGCCGCCGACCTTCATCCCCGGGATGCCCTGCTGCCAGGCGCGGATGAGGTTGTTGAGGGGGAAGTTGATCGACTGGTCGCGGCTCCAGGAGGAGTCGAACTCCTCGCCGGTGTCGTACTCGACGCCGAGGTAGTGAACCTCGACGGTCGAGCCGGGCTGCGCCTCGGCGCCGTCGCCGACGACGATGTCCTCGACGACGAGGGTGTCGGGGGCCGGGCCCTCAGGGGCGTCGACCTCGGGCTTGGTCAGGTTCTCGCTGCTCATGCCTCGATCCTACGGCGCTCGGGAGCGGAGTCTGGGAGCGGGCTGCGAGCACTCACTCCACGAGCGTGAGGCGCTGCGTCGGCCGGGTCATCGCGACGTAGAGCGATGCGGCGCCGCGCTCGCCGGTCTGCGCGATGAGGCGAGGGCGGGCGATGATCACGGAGTCGAACTCGAGCCCCTTGGCGTCGTTCGTCGACAGCACGGCGATCGCGCGGTCGAGCCCGGTCGCTCCGCGGCCCACCTCCCGGCCGAACCGCTCCTCGAGGCGCTCGGCGATCGCGGCGAGGTCGTCGTCGGGCGCGATGACCGCGAGCGTCCCCTCCGCCTCGATCGCCCGGTCCTCGACGACGGCCGCCAGCACGCGCTCCGAGAGGCTCGCGTCGCCGCGATCGCGGATCGTCCGCACCGGCCACTCGGTGGAGCGCACGGCCTCCCCCGGCGTGATCTCCAGCCCGTTCTCGCGCGCCGTCCGCTCGGCGAAGGCGACGATCTGCGCGGGCGTGCGGTAGTTGACCGTCAGCTCCTCCAGGCGCCACGGCGCCGCCTCCACTCCCCGGCCCTGGCGGCCGAAGGTGTCGCGGAGCGCGGCGTCCCAGCTCGAGGCGGCGGAGGCGCCGGACGCCTGCGCGACGTCGCCCACGATCGTGAACGAGCGCATCGGGCAGCGGCGCAGCAGCACCCGCCACTGCATCGGCGAGAGCTCCTGCGCCTCGTCGACCACGACGTGCCCGTAGGTCCAGGTGCGGTCGGCCGCGGCCCGCTCGGCGGTGGTCCCGAGCACCGAGCGCTCGGCGAAGCCGGCCGCGAGGTCCTTGGCGTTGACGAGGCCGTCGACGCCCATGTTGCGGATGGCGGCCTCCGCGTTCTCGACGTCGCGCTTGCGCTGCTCCTTCTCGGCCTTCTTCGAGGCGTCGGCGTGGTCGTCGTAGGCGCCGAGCAGCTCCGCGGCCTCGTCGAGCAGCGGTACGTCGGAGACCGTGAACGGAGCGTCGCGGTCTCGGCGGAGGAGGGAGCGCTGCGCGGCGGTCCAGCGCGGCGTGAGGGTCGCGAACCAGTTCGGACGGGCGTAGAGGTCCTGCAGCAGCTTCTCGGGGGTCAGCGGGATCCACGCGGTGTTGAGAGCGACGCGGACGTCGTGGGCGGTCCGCACGTCCTCGCGCAGCACCGCCTCGTCGGCCTCGTCGACCGTGCTGCCGTGGCTCCGCAGCTGATCGGCGAGCTGGCGGGTGAGCTGCGAGAGCAGCGTCTTGACGAAGGAGACGCGCGCCTCGTTGTGCGGCTTGCGGGTGTCGCGCGCGCGGGTGATCGCGCGCTCCACGTCCTGCGGCTCCAGACGGAGCTTCTCGCCGTTGACGTCGAGCACCTGGGTCTCGGCCGGGACGGTCTGGCGGGAGCGGACCGCGCGCTTGAGCAGCTCCGCCATCCGCGCCGAGCCCTTCACGCGGGCGACCGCGGGCACGTCCTCCTCGACGAGGTCGAGGCCCGGGTAGAGCTGGCCGAGCGTCGAGAGGACGACACCCGTCTCGCCGAGCGAGGGCAGCACCGCCTCGATGTAGCGGAGGAAGGAGCGTGAGGGGCCGACCACGAGCACGCCGGAGGAGGCGATGCGGTCGCGGTAGGAGTAGAGGAGGTAGGCGGCCCGGTGCAGGGCGACCGCGGTCTTGCCGGTGCCCGGCCCGCCCTGCACGACGAGCACGCCGCGCAGCTCGGACCGGATGATGCGGTCCTGCTCGCTCTGGATGGTCGCGACGATGTCGTGCATCCGGCCGGTGCGCTGCGCACCGAGGGCCGCCATGAGCGCGCCCTCGCCCTGCAGCACGGTGCCCTCGCGCAGCAGCTCCTCGTCGAAGACCTCGTCCTCGAAGCGGAGGACCTCGCGGCCCCGAGTGGTGAGGTGGCGCCGGGCGCGCGTCCCCATCGGCCGGGCGGCGGTGGCCTGGTAGAACGCGGCCGACTGCGGGGCGCGCCAGTCGAGCAGCAGCGTGTCCTGCTCCTCGTCGCGCAGGCCGATCCGGCCGATGTAGCGGTGCTCGGCGTCGGCGTCCGCGAGCGTCAGCCGGCCGAAGGCGAGCCGGTCGTCGGCGCCGGTGAGCGAGCGGATGCGGTCCTCGTAGAGCCGCGCGTAGGCGTCGCGCTCGGAGCGGCTCTGGTGGTTGCCGCCGACGCTCTCGATGCGGACCGTGTCCAGAGCCTCGCGGGCCTGGGCGATCAGCTCGTCGAGGCGGGCGTAGAGCGCCGCCACGTAGTCGCGCTCCCGAGAGAGCTCGGTGGCCTGCACAGTGCTGCCGTCCGTCATCGTCCGCCTTCCGAGGGTCCGCCGCCGCGGGCCGGGAGGCGCGGGATGCGCTCCGGGGGCCGCGGGAAAACAGGCGGTCCAGTCTACCGAGCGATCCGAAGCGGGCCGTGCCGACAGCGGGATCCGGATGCCTCTTGCGCTCGGCGCCGCGGAGGAGCATCCTCTCTCTCACGAAGAGCTCGACGCCCCGTCCGAGCAGCCGGCCCTGCCGCTGCCGCAGGGCGTCGAGCTCTTTCTCGCGGGTGTCCGTCCTCCGTCCGGTCATCGACCGGGAAGAGAACCGGACGGCCCCGCGTTGCACGCCCCATGGCCACTCCGAGCAGCAGCGTCACCGCCCCCTCCCGCGCCTCGATCGACCTCACGGAGTCGGCACGCGCCGGCTGGGAGTCGTGGCTCGCCCGACGCGTCGAGCGCGTCACCGGACCCCGGGGCGATCTCGCCCTCGTCGAGACGCGCTGGCTCGAGCCCGGCGAGAGCGTCGACGACGAGCAGGCGCTGGCCGGCTACGGCCCCTCGGCGACCCTGACGCGGATGCGCCGCGAGAACCTCGACACCGGCGAGCCCGAGTACGGCTACCGCGTCTGGGACGCGGCCTCCGACGGCATCCGCTCCTTCGACGCCATCGAGACCTTCCCGTTCGACGCCGCCTGGGTGCTCGAGGCGTGGTTCGAGCCGGTCGCCGAGGACCGCACCGTCCCGTTCGAGCACCTGCGCGACAACGGCGCCACCCGCGAGCTCGTCGTGCCCGGCGACATCACCTTCTCGCTCGTGGACGACGGGCGCGCCCGCGAGCACACGGTCGCGGCGTTCGACGACGGCGGCACGCTCCTCGTCCCGTTCGGCGACCCGACCAACCGCAGCGACGACCCGGAGCTCGCGAGCTACCCCGTCGGCCGCTTCCTCGTCGTGCAGCGGATCGGCGGCGCGGCCGACGCGGGCACCCCCGGTCCGGTGCTCCTGGACTTCAACCGGGCCTACATCCCGCCGTGCGGCTTCTCGCCCCACTACAACTGCCCGCTGCCGCCCGCGCAGAACCGGCTCGGCGTGCCCGTGACGGCCGGCGAGCGCCGCGTGCGCAGCGCCTCCGCCTAGCGCGCCGGGGCTGAGCGGGGGCGGCCCCGGCTCAGCGGGTGAGCACCGCCCGGCGGGCGACGAGCTCGTCGAGCAGGACCTGCTCGTCGACCGCTCCGGTGCGTCCGCCGCGGCCGAGCAGGAGGTGCTGCCGGTGGTGCGCGAGCCGCGTCGCCGAGCGGAGGAAGTCCCGCATCGCCCGCGGCCGGTCCCCTCCCGCGCTCCGGGCCCAGCGGGCGGCGGTGCGGCGCCCCTCCGCGGTGCCGATCATCCGCACCTCGGCCGGCGAGAGCCAGCCGGCGACGGCGTAGTCGTCGAGCCGCTGGAGCGTCACGCGCCGCTCCTGCCGGCGCAGCAGCACCACCACGACCACGGCGACCGCGAACAGCGGCACCTGGACCACGCCGTAGAAGCCGAACCAGTCGGACACCAGGAACGACGAGCCGTTCCAGAGCGCGTGCAGGAACGCGGCGAGCGCCAGCCCGAGCAGGGCGATGGGCAGCCGCGCGACGGCGGGCCGGTTCGAGGCGAAGCCGAGGGCCGCGCCCGTGCAGGCGGTGAAGAGCACGTGCGCGAAGGGCGAGAGCACCCCGCGGAGGAAGAAGGTCACGGCGAGCGAGCCGAGACCGCCCTCCACCAGCGCGCTGCCGAAGTAGAGGATGTTCTCGACGAAGGCGAACCCGGAGGCGACGACGGCCGCGTAGACGATGCCGTCGACGGGTCCGTCGAAGGTCCGGCGCCAGATCAGCAGGACGAGGAGGACGCCGATCCCCTTGGCCGTCTCCTCGACCAGCGGCGCCTGGATCACGGCGCCGACGAAGTCGGATCCGCTCGGCTGCTGCCCGGACGCGTAGACGGCGATCTGCACGCCGAGGTCGACCAGGAGCGCGATCGCGACGGACCCGGCCGCGCCCCAGAGGAACGCGAACCACAGGCCCAGCGCTGGCTCCGGCTCCCACCGGTCGACCCAGCGGACGCCCAGCAGAACCACGGTCAGCGGGACGAGGGCGATGACCGCGCAGATCCCCGCGGCGCTGACGCCGAGTCCGAGAACCACGTAGGCGAGCACGAGCAGCAGCAGGATCCCGAGGAGCGCCACGCCGATCGAGCCGAGCACGGTCGGCACGACGGAGGGGCGGGCGGTGGCGGGCGGTGCGGGCGGCGGATAGGCGCTCATGGGGCCGACAGTAGGGCACGGGCGGGGTGCGCTGTCGGCGGTTGACACGCGCCGGGCGCGTGGAGGAGGGCCGGGGTGCGGACGCCCGTGTCCGATTCCCGCTCCTGCTCGACGTCGCCGCGTGCGAGGCTCGAGGCGTGCCCGACTCCGATCCGCTCTTCGAGGAGCGCTACCGCGCCGTCGCCTCCCGCGACTCCCGGTTCGACGGGCGGTTCCTGACCGGCGTGCACTCCACCGGCATCTACTGCCGTCCGAGCTGCCCCGCCATCACGCCGCGGCGCGCGAACGTGCGCTTCTACCCGACGGCCGCCGCAGCGCACGAGGCAGGGCTCCGCGCCTGCAAGCGCTGCCTGCCGGACGCTGTCCCCGGCTCCCCCGAGTGGAACCTGCGCGACGACACGGCGGCGCGCGCCATGCGTTTGATCGCCGACGGAGTGGTCGACCGCGAGGGGGTCGAGGGGCTGGCCGCCCGGCTCGGCTACGGCGCGCGCCACCTCGGCCGCATCCTGCGCGAGGAGCTGGGCGCGCCTCCGCTGGCCCTCGCTCGCGCCCAGCGCGCCCAGACCGCCCGGCTCCTGCTCACGAGCACCGACCTGCCCGTGTCCGACGTCGCCTTCGCCGCCGGCTTCACGAGCATCCGGCAGTTCAACGCGACCCTGGCGGAGGTGTACGAGCGGACCCCGACGGCCCTGCGCGCCTCGGCCCGCGGCACGCGCTCCGAGGCGAGCGTCCACGACGGCGCGACCACGCTGGAGCTCCGGCTGGCAGTGCGGGCTCCGTTCGATCCCGGGGTGCTCGACGTGCTCGGCGGCACCGCGCTCCCGGGCATCGAGGAGGCGTCCCCCGGCGGCTACGCGCGCTCGCTCGTCCTGCCCGGGGGCGCGGCGCTGATCCGGCTGGCGGCGGACGGGGAGAGCGTCCGCTGCAGCGCGACGCTCGTCTCCGTCGCCGACGTCGGGCCGCTGGTCGCCCGGGTGAGGCGGCTGCTCGACCTGGACGCGGACGCCCGCGCCGTGGACGAGGCCCTCGCGGCCGATCCCGCACTCGCTCCGAGCGTCGCCGCCCGCCCCGGTGTCCGCGTGCCCGGCTCCGTCGACCCGGCCGAGACGCTGGTGCGCGCGCTGCTCGGCCGGCGGGAGGCCGCACGGCTGGTCGCGGCGCTCGGCGCGACGCTCCCGGAGTCCGTGGCGAGCGGATCGATCGCACGCGCCTTCCCCTCCCCCGCGGTGATCGCCGAGCACGCCGCCGACGTGCTCCGCGGATCCGCCGACGTGCTGGTGCGGACCTGCACGCTGCTCGCCGAGGGAGCCCTGCGGCTCGACGCCGACCGGGAGGAGCTCGCCGAGCAGCTGCTGGCGGTCCCCGGGATCGACGCGGCCACGGCGGCCGAGGTGGCACAGCGGGCGACCGGAGATCCCGACGTCCTGCTCACCGGGGATCCCGTGCTCCGGCGGGGCGCGGCGGCGCGCGGCCTGCCCGCCGGCGAGCGCGGGCTGGCCGAGGCCGGGCGCCGCTGGGCGCCCTGGCGCAGCTACGCCGGGGCGCGCCTCGCGGCCGCGGTCACGCCTCCGGCGCGGGGTCGATGATCGGGAGCGCCGCGGTCATCGCCTCGATGCCCGAGAGCCGCGCCGGCGAGATCAGCCGCATGACCTCCTCGCGGGACATCAGCCCCGCCTCGACCACCAGGTCGGCGATGTTGCGGCCGGTCGCGAGGGCGGCCTTCGCGAGGGCGGCGGACGCGGTGTAGCCGATGCTCGGCGTGAGCGCCGTCACGACCCCGACCGAGGAGGCGACCATGGCCTCGAGCCGGTCGACGTTCGCGGTGATGCCGTCGATGCAGTTCTCGCGGAGCGTCCTGCAGGCCTGCGTCATCCAGGTGATGCTCTGCAGCAGCGAGTGCGCGATCACCGGCTCGAAGGCGTTGAGCTGGAGCTGACCCGCCTCGGCCGCCATCGTGACCGTGACGTCGGCCCCGGCCACCGAGTAGGCGACCTGGTTGACCACCTCGGGGATGACCGGGTTCACCTTGCCGGGCATGATGCTGGATCCCGCCTGGCGCGGAGGCAGGTTGATCTCGCCGAAGCCGGCCTGAGGGCCCGAGGAGAGGAGCCTCAGGTCGTTGCAGATCTTGGACAGCTTGATCGCGGAGCGCTTGAGCGCGCTCGAGAACGACATGAAGACGCCGGTGTCGCTCGTCGCCTCGACGAGGTCCTGCGCCATCTCGAGGTCGAGATCGGTGATCTCGTTGAGGTGGCGGACAGCAGCCGCGCCGTAGCGCGGATCGGCGGTGATGCCTGTGCCGATCGCGGTGGCTCCGATGTTGACCTCGGCGAGCAGCCAGATGGTCTCGGAGAGACGGGCGTGGTCCTCGCCGAGGGTCGTCGCGAAGCCGTGGAACTCCTGGCCGAGCGTCATCGGCACCGCGTCCTGCAGCTGCGTGCGGCCGACCTTCAGGACGCTGCCGAACTCGACCGCCTTGCGGGAGAACGACTCGCGCAGCAGCGCCAGCTCGTCGAGCAGGCGGCGCAGCGACCAGGTCATCGCGATCTTGATCGCGGTCGGGTAGACGTCGTTGGTGGACTGGCTGCGGTTGACGTCGTCGAGGGGGTGCAGGTGCGCGTAGTCGCCCCGCTCGAAGCCGCCGATCTCGAGTGCGACGTTGGCGACGACCTCGTTCGCGTTCATGTTCGTCGAGGTGCCGGCGCCGCCCTGGATCACCCCGACCACGAACTGGTCGTGGAACTCGCCGTCGATGATGCGGCGGCACGCGGCCTCGATCAGCTCGGCCTTGGCGGGGGCGAGGGTGCCGAGCTCGGTGTTGGCCCGGGCGGCCGCGAGCTTGACCGTCGCGAGGGACCGGACGAGATCGGGGTAGATCGAGATGGGGCGCTTCGAGATCGGGAAGTTGTCGAGGGCCCGCGCCGTGTGGATGCCCCAGTAGGCCTCGGCGGGGATCTCCATCGAGCCGAGGGAGTCGCTCTCGGTGCGCGTGGCGGGGGTCTCGGTGTCGTCCAGGGCTCTGCCTTCCGGGTCGCGGTCGGGGAGGGTGCTCGGTGCGAGGGTCACGTCCAGCTCCGTTGCTGTCGTCGTGCGGCCCCGGAGGGTGCAGGGGGCTCGCGAACTGCGCGGCCAGCCTATCGCCGGGGCACGGGGCGGCGGCGGACGCGGGCGCGGAGCGTCCTCTCGGCGGGCGCGGAACGACCGCGCCTCCCGCCGCCGGAGCGGACAGGAGGCGCGGGACGCGGGAAGCGGCGGATCAGCGGTAGTCGCTGCCCGACGCGAGGGCCGCGAGCGGAACGAGCACGACCACGACGAGCACGGCGATCGCGAAGAGCAGGACGAGGCCGAGCATGACGGAGTTGAGCACGATGCCCCAGATCGAGAGCGTGCGGCCGGTCGGCTCCCTCCGCAGGCCCAGGATGCCGAAGACGAGGCCCGCGGCCGGAGCGATCACGGTCAGTCCGAAGAAGACGGAGGTGACGCCGAGGATCAGGCTGGTGAGCGAGAACGGGGTCGAGGGCGCCGGGGCGAGGGCCGCGGGCGGGACGGCGGGGGTGCCGTAGGGGGCGCGGGCCTGCTGCGAGGAGGCGGGCTCCTCGGCGGCGGGGCGCTCCCCGGCGGACGGCCGCTCCTCGGTGAGGACGGCGGTCGCGCCCAGGTCCACGGTCGGCTGCTCGTCGGCGGGGGTGGAGAGGCGGGCGGTGCGGTCGTCGGTGGTCACGGTGTGCTCCTTCTCGGGTGCCGGTCGCCCGGCGGGATGCGGTCCCGCCGGGCGGGCCGGCGGTGCTGCCGGTGTGCTCCGGCGATGCCTCCACGCTACGGACGAGCCCGGACCCGCCCCATCCGGGGAACCCCCGGAACTCGGGGGCGATCCCCCGCCTCGAGGCGGGGGCGGGTGCGAGACTGGTCCCGGCGCGAGGAGGCAGCGACGATGGACGACGACGAGCTGCGGCACCGCACCCGGGACCGCAAGGGCGCCCGGGCCGTCTGGTTCGCCGGGCTCTCGGCGCTCGCCGGCTTCGTGGTGATCTCCCCCGTGATCTCCCTCACGGCGACCGTGATGGTGTGGGGGTCGCGGCGGCGGATCGGCACCCTCAGCGACCGGAACGGCCTGGTCGCCGTCAACTGGCAGCTCACCTACCTCGCACTCCAGCTGATGCTGGTCCCGCTGCACCTCGCCCTGGTGTCGGTGCGCGACTCGCTCGGCGCCGACTGGCCGCTCGCGACGATCTCGGCGATCCTCGCGCTGGCCGTGCTCAACCTCGTGCTGTGCGTCGTCCTCGGGATCCGGTCCGGCCAGGGACGCACCGTGCGCCTCTGGATCGCCGTGCCCTTCGCCCGCTCCACCCGTCCGCCGCGCTGACCGTCGGGGCACCCCGGTCCGCACGGCTCCCCGCTCCCGGGACTCCGCCCGGCGTGTCCGCGGCCCGGTGCCCCCTCCACGTCGCGGCGGCGGGCAGGGTGGTGGAGTGATCGCCTTCCCTCCGCCCGTGTACGTCGTGGCCGACGACGGAGTGCGGCTGGCCACCTACTCCGTCGGCGAGGAGAGCGCCCCGACCGTCCTCGCCGTGCACGGCTTCGCCTCCCACGCCGTTCTCAACTGGGAGACGTCGGGCTGGCTGCGGACGCTGCACCGGGCCGGGTACCGCGTCGTGGCGCTCGACCAGCGCGGGCACGGCGCGAGCGAGAAGCCGCACCACTCCGACTCCTACGGCGTGGACGCCATGGTGGCCGACCTGGTGCGGGTGCTCGACTCCTACGACCTCGACGCGCCCCACGTCCTCGGCTACTCCCTCGGCGCCCGGATGAGCTGGGTGCTGGGGCTCTCTCACCCGGAGCGGCTCGCATCGCTGAGCCTCGGCGGGCTGACGGTGGGCGAGCCCCTCCGCTCCTTCGACGCGGAGGCGGCCCGGGCCCGCGTCGCCTCCGGCGGCGAGATCGACGACGGCTTCACCCGCGCCTGCATCGGCATGGCGGAGGGCGTGCAGGGCAACGACCTCGCGGCACTGGTGGCGGTGGCCGACGGCGTCCGCGGCGGGGCGCACCCGGAGCACGGGCGGCACCCCGGCCTGCCGACGCTGCTCGTGACCGGCGGCGCGGATCCGATCGCTCCCGGCGGTGAGCTGCTGGCGGCGGAGGCGGGGGCGCGGTTCGTGAGCGTCCCCGGCCGCGACCACACCAGCACCGTGCCCGCGCGGGGCTTCAAGGACGCGGTGCTGGCGTTCCTGGCGGAGCAGCGCTGAGCCGGCCCCGCGCCGGACGGGAGCACCGCGAGCGCCGAGGCCCGCGGCGTAGCATCCCCCGCATGCAGGCGATCCGCATCGAGAACCCCGGCCCCGACTCCCGACTCGTGCTGGAGGAGGTGCCGACGCCCTCCCCCGGACCCGGCGAGGTCCTCGTCCGCGTCGCGGCCGCCGGCGTCAACCGCGCCGACCTCGGCCAGCGCGCAGGGGTCTACCCGCCGCCGCCCGGCGCCTCCGAGATCCTCGGGATGGAGGTGTCCGGCACGGTCGTCGCGCTCGGCGAGGACGCGACCGGGTTCGCGGAGGGCGACGAGGTCTGCGCGCTGCTCTCCGGCGGCGGCTACGCGGAGTACGTCGCGGTCGACGCGGGCCTGGTGCTGCCGGTGCCGGACGGCGTCGGCCTCGTCTCGGCCGCCGCCCTCCCGGAGACGACGTCCACCGTCTGGTCGAACCTCGTGATGGTGGCCGGGCTCGGATCCGGCGACACCGTCCTCCTCCACGGCGGCGGGAGCGGGATCGGGACCACGGGCATCCAGATCGCCGCCGCCCTCGGCGCCCGCGTCGCCGTCACGGCCGGCAGCCCCCGCAAGCTCGAGGCCTGCCGCGCGCTCGGCGCCGACGTCCTGATCGACTACCACGAGGAGGACTTCGTCGAGCGGATCCGCGAGGCGACCGGCGGGCGCGGCGTCGACGTGATCCTCGACCCGGTCGGCGGCGACTACCTGGCCCGAGACCTGGAGGCGCTGGCCGTGGGCGGGCGCGTGGTGTTCATCGGCAACCAGTCCGGTGCGCTGGGCTCGCTCGACCTCGGGGTGCTGATGCGCAAGCGCGGGGCGGTGCACGCCACGACCCTCCGCGCCCGGCCCCTCGAGGAGCGGCGCGCGATCGTCGCGCGGGTGCGCGCAGAGGTCTGGCCGCTGGTCGCCGCCGGGACGGTGCGCCCGGTGGTGGACGAGGTGGTCCCGCTCGCCGAGGCCGAGCGGGCGCACGACGTGATGCGCTCCTCCGGCCACATCGGCAAGCTGCTGCTCACCCCGTGACGCCCCGCACCGGAGGAGGCCCCCGCCTCCCGCGGTGAGCGGGAGCGGGGGCCTCCTCCGATGACGCCCTCCGGCGGGGCGTCAGACCGCGGAGCGCAGGAGACCGAGCGAGCGGTTGATGCCGTCGACGTCGACCGCGGCCGGATCGAACGAGGCTCCGGCGGCGAGGCCGAGAGCCTCGAGCGCCTCCGCGTGGTCGGCCGAGGACGGGTCCGTCGCCGCCCGCACCGTGTCGGCCCAGGCCGCGGGGCCTCCCGGCACGTCGAGCGGAGCCGCGCCGCGCGCGCCCGTGCAGCGCGGCAGAGCCGTCGACAGCGGCGCGATCGCCTCCAGGCGGATGACGTGGCGCCACTCGTCCTCGAGGTCGTAGACGTAGAAGAGTTCGTCCTGCTCCTGCTCGAGGACCTCGGCGAGCGCGACGCCCGCCTCGTCCACGAGGTCGGCGCCGAACTCCTCCGCGTCGGACGGTGAGCCGATCGGAGCCTGCTCCTCGTCGGGCACGCCCACGCTGAAGTAGTGCGGCTGCGCGTCGGTCCAGCCCAGCGAGAGCTGGAGCGCGAGGTGCAGATCGCGCAGCGACGACTCGGAGGAGAGCTCGAGGCGCCGCCAGACGACGGGCTTGGTCCCGAGCAGGGCGACGTGGAGCGCGTAGGCCGTCGCCGTGTCCTGGGTCGCCTCGTCGAGGATCTCGAGGCGGGTGGCCTCGCGCTCGCCGAGGAGGACGACCGTCGCGCGGACGACGGAGGCGAGGACGGGCGCGAGGCCCTCCGGCACCGCGTAGCCGAACTCGGGCGAGTGCAGCAGCAGCCCGAGCTCGGCGGTGTCGTCGAGCATCCGCTCGGCCGTGCCGACCATGCGCTCGCGCTCGTCGAGGGCCTCGTCGAGCGAGACTCCGGAGTCGGCGGCCAGCTCGTCGACCAGCTCACCGACGACCAGGCCCGGGTGGATCTCGGCCTGGCAGGCGACCGCGATGCGGACCAGCACGGCGTCGGTGGTGGTGACCGCGCGCTCCTCCGGGGAGAAGGCGCCGTCCTCGGTGTCGGCGGCCGCCAGCGCGGTCTGGGCGCTGAGGATCCACTGCTCGAGGAAGCGGGCGACGTAGGCGATGCGCTCGGCGGCGGCCTCGTGCGCGTCGGAGCTGCGCCAGAGCACGGCGGCCTCGCCGAGACCTGCGGCGGATCCCTCCTGCTCGAGCACGGCCGAGCCGACCAGCGCGTCCCACCAGGCCGAGACCGGGATGCGGACGGAGTCGTCGCTCGGGGTGGATCCCGCGGAGGAGATGCCCGCCTCGACCGCGATCTCGCGGGCGGCGCGCTCGGTGAGGGTCGCGCCGTCGTCGGCGGCGAGGTGCTCGACCACGACGTCGGCGGCGTGCACGAGAGCGGTGGCGCGCACGGCGGAGAGCTGCTCCTCGGCCGGGACCTCGTCGAGCTCGGCGAGGTCGTCGAGCACGGCCTCCACGAAGGAGCCGGCGAGGTCGAGGACCTCGTCGAGGACGGCCTGGCACTCGTCCAGCTCCTCGTCGGTGCCGGTCCAGAGGTCCTCGTCGGTGAGGAAGTCGAGGAAGTGCTCGACGACCTCGGCGACGGTGAAGAGGGTGTCGTCGAGGTCGGCCTCGCTCTCCTCCCCCGACAGGTCTGCCTCGATCTGGTCGAAGACGGCCTCGAGCAGCTCGGCGTCGGGCTGGGCGAAGGAGCCGCGCGGGCGCAGGTCGCGGGTCATCGCGAAGAGGTCGGTCAGCACCTCGACGGCCTCGTCGGCCTCGAGGTGCTCGTGCTGCATGCCCACCTCGGCGAGGTGCGAGCGGTACCAGCTGCGGAACCGCACCATCAGCGCGGTCTCGGCCGTGCGGCCGCCGCCCTGACCGCCGGACCCGCTCTGACCGCCTCCGGATCGTCCCTGGTTGCGCTTCTTGCCCATGATTCCTCCGCGACCGCTCCACTCACGACGAAGCGCTCCAGCCTACCCAGTGCGGGCGCGCGGCGGCACGCGCGGTCGCCCCCTGTTCACCCTGTGCGCACCGGGTCCGCTCCCTCTGATGCGGCCGATCGCCCGAGTCCCGGGATCCGCGCGCTGTGGGAGTCCTCGCCGCCCGGGCCCCTGCCACACGGGTCGCGATGATGAGAAATCTCGCAGCGATCGGGCGGCGAGGCTTGCGCTCGGACCCTCCGCTTCGGTGGAGTGTCCGGATGACCGACACGACGGACACCGCCGAGACCGCTCCCGGGAAGGCGTCGCTCAAGCGGGTGATCACCGGGCCGCTGCTGTTCGCCTTCATCGTGGGCGACACACTCGGCGCCGGCATCTACACCCTGGTCGGCACGATGGCCGAGGACGTGGGCGGCGTGATCTGGCTGCCGCTGCTGATCGCGCTGGTCGTCGCCCTGCTCACGGCGGGCACGTACGCCGAGCTGATCACCAAGTACCCGCACGCCGGAGGGGCGGCGCGCTACGTGGACCGCGCGTTCGGGAAGCCGTACCTCTCGTTCCTGATCGGCTTCCTGATGATGGCCTCCGGCATCACGACGGCCGCCTCCCTGGCGAACGCGTTCGCGGGCGACTACCTCGGGGCTCTGCTGGACGTGCCGCCGATCCCCACCGCGATCGTCTTCATCGCGATCCTCACCCTGGTGAACCTGCGCGGGGTGAAGGAGTCGCTGACCGCGAACCTGGTCGCCTCGGTGATCGAGGTGAGCGGACTGGTCATCGTCATCGTCTGCGCCGCGGTCTTCTTCGGCTCCGGTGACGGCGACGCCTCCCGCGTGCTCGAGTTCAACCCCGACGTCGCTCCGCTGCAGGGGGCGTTCGCCGCCTCGATCGTCGCCTTCTTCTCGTTCCTCGGCTTCGAGGCCGCGGCGAACATGGCCGAGGAGGTGCGGAACCCCTCGAAGGTCTACCCGCGGGCCCTCTTCGGTGCGCTGATCACCGCCGCCGTGGTCTACCTCCTGATCGCGCTCGGCGCCGTGATCGTGCTGCCGAACGACGAGCTCGCGGCCTCCAGCGGCCCCCTGCTGGACGTGGTCGCGGCGAGCGGAGTGGCGGTGCCGCCGTGGCTGTTCGGCCTGATCGCGCTCGTCGCCATCGCGAACGGCGCTCTGCTGTTCATGGTGATGGCGTCGCGGGTCGGCTTCGGGCTCGCCACCTCCGGGCTGCTGCCGAGCGCTTTCGGGAAGGTGCTGCCGGGCCGCCGCACGCCGTGGGTGTCGATCGTGGTCGTCGGCGGAGTGACGATGCTGCTCAGCCTGATCGGCGACGTCGGCACGCTCGCCGAGACGACGGTGCTGCTGCTCCTGCTGGTGTTCATCGCGGCGAACGTGTCGGTGCTGGTGCTGAAGAAGGACCGCGTCGACCACGCCCACTACTCCGTGCCGCGGGTGGTGCCGGTGCTCGCGACCATCGCGAGCGTGGTGCTGCTGACGCAGCAGACGGGCGTGGTCTGGCTGGCGACAGCGGGCTACGTGGTCGTGGGGACGCTGCTGTTCCTCGCCACCCGCCTGGGGAAGCGGAAGCACGCGGAGCGGACCCCGGACTGATCCGGGCCGGCGGCGATCCGTCGCGAGCGGCCCGTCCGCGGATCCCCTGCGGGCCGTCCGCGGCGGATCGATCGCGGGGGGGCGGTGAGGAGTGGGATCGTGAGGGGATGACCGTCACGCTCGAGCCGATGCCCGCCGCCGCTCTCGCCACCTGGATGCGGGTCCAGCGCTCGGCGTACATCGAGGACCGGATGCGGGCGGGCGACGACGAGGCCGCGGCGACGCGCAACGCCGACGCCTCGTACGAGAAGTACTTCCCGGGCGGCTCCCCCGCCGCCGGGCACGACGTGCTGCTCGTCTCCGAGGACGGCCGCGCGGTCGGGTCGCTCTGGCTCGGCCCGCACCCGAGCGGACTCGAGGGCGTCGGGTACGTCTGGGACGTGCAGATCGACGCCGCCGAGCGCGGCCTCGGCCTCGGCCGGGCGGCGATGCTGCTCGCGGAGTCGCACGTCCGCTCCCAGGGCGGCTCCGCCCTCGCGCTGAACGTGTTCGGCTTCAACACCGCCGCGCGGGCTCTGTACGAGTCGCTCGGCTACGAGACGACGTCCCTGCAGATGCGCAAGCCGCTGGTCTGAGCGGGGCCGCTCGACGCCGGGCAGGGGCACGACCCGGTCGCGCAGAACGCCGCACGCCGTGCTCGAGGGCGGACGCCGACGGGCGCCCACCGACGAGCACGGCGGCGGTGGTGGAACCGCCGGAAATCAGCGGGACCCTGCGGTCAGCTCGTGGAGGCCACGGCGGTCGGGTCGCCGGTGCCGGACGGACGCGGGGCGTCACCCGATCCGGTCGCCACCGACGCGCCGGTCGGAACGACGGTGCCGCCGGTCGCCATCCCCCGGCCGAAGGCCTGGCCCTGGAGGATCGCGCCGAGGTCGACGCCGGTCGCCGACCTGACGCTGTCGAACGTCGCGGCGAGACCCGCCGCCTGCTCGCGCGCGATGTGGGTGCCGGCGGTGTCGCCGCCGATCAGCGTCACCGAGCCGACGTTCTGGTAGCCCTTCGCGAACTCGGCCATGAGCGAGGGCAGCTGCCCGATGAGCTCGCGACCCAGGATCGCCTCCTGGTTCTCTCGGAGCGCCTCCGCCTCGGCCGCGATGGCGGCCGCGCTCGCCTCGCCCTTCGCGCGGATGGCCTCCGCCTCGGCGGTCGCGTTCGCGCGCAGCGCCTCGGCCTCGGCACCCGCCTTGGCCCGCAGTGCGTGGGCCTCGGCCTCGGCGCGGGCGCTCACGGCGGCGGCCTCGGCGGCGGCGGACGCCTGGCGCGCCTCCGCCTGGCGCTGGACGGCGTAGGCCTCGGCGTCGGAGACCTGCTGCGCGACCTGCCGGTCCGTCTCGGCCTTCTTCTCGCGTCCGTAGGCGTCGGCGTCGGCCTCGGTCTGACGGCGGTACTTCTCGGCGTCCGCGACGCGCTTGACGTCGGCGTCGAGCTCGGCCTGCCGGTTCTCGGCGCGCTGCACGAGGACGGCCTGCTCGCGCTCGGCGCGGGCCAGGTTCTCGGCCTGCTCGGCCTCGGCGTTGGCGCGGCCGACCTCGGACTTCGCGGCGGCGGTGTTCTTGTCGTAGGCGGTCTGCTCGATCAGGTTCGCCTCGTCCGTGGCCAGCTGACGAGCCTTGACCTCGCGGGCCGCGTTGATCCGCGCGACGTCGGCCTCGCGGCGGACGCGCTCGATCTCCTGCGCTCCGAGCGCCTCGATGTAGCCGTTGCGGTCGGTGACGCCCTGGATCGCGAAGGAGTCGAGCACGAGGCCCTGGGCGAGCAGGTCGCCCTTGATGCCCTCGGCGATCTCGTCTCCCAGCTTCTGCCGGTCCTGCATGACCTCCTCGACGCTGAGCTTCGCGACGACGCCGCGGAGGGCGCCCTCGAGCTGCTCGGTGGTGAAGACGTCGATCGACTGGTCCTGCGACGCGAAGCGCTCGGCGGCGGCGCGGACCTGGTCGGCCGTGGACCCGATCTTGACCAGGGCGACGCCCGCGAGGTGGATGGTCACGCCGTTCTTGGTCTGCGCGACCGGCTCCATCTTGATCTGGCGGGAGCGCAGCGAGATGCGGTCGGACCGCTGGGTCAGCTTGTTCACGAACGCGCCGCCGCCGGTGATGACGGTCATGTTCGAGGTGAGGCCGTCCTCGCCCTTCTGCTTCTTCCCGACGATCACGATCGCCTCGTCGGCCTGCGGCACCTGGTACCAGGCGCGGAAGAGGAAGAAGCCGATGAGGGCGATCAGCAGGAGTGCGCCGACGGCGACTCCGGCGAGGACGATCCAGAGGAGATCCGGTTCCATGGGCGGGCGACCTTTCGTCCGACCCGCGCGACGCGGGTACCTGAGAGACGTACAGGTTCCATCGTGTCACAGCGCCTCGGACGGCCGCGTCGGCCGGAGGGGGGATACTGCGGACGCCGCCGAGAGCGGTTCACGCGGGGGCGGGCCCGGAGGAGGACGCCACGAACGAGGGCGTCGCGCGGAATGCCGCGGAAGAGATCAGTGCTGGGGTACCTGGACTCGAACCAAGAACAACTGAACCAGAATCAGCCGTGTTGCCAATTACACCATACCCCAATGGTCATCCGGAGGTGATCCCGGGACCAGGCGGCGACCGGATCGAGACCCGAGCGCCGAGAGACGACAGTACCCTACGCGGGCATCCCGCTCAAATCGAGCCGCGGACGACGCTGCCCTCGGACTCCGGGGCGGCCTCGCCGAGGCGGGCGCGGACGAGGTCGCGGTTGATCGCGGAGGCGACCTGGGCGCCCGATCCGGCGGCGACGATCAGCTGCTGCGGGCCGGGAGGGGTGACCTCGCCGGCGGCGTAGAGGCCGGGGACGGACGTGCGGCCACCGGCGTCGACGCGGAGGAAGCCGTCGGCGTCGCGGTCGGGGCCGGCCGCGTCCAGGTAGTCCAGCGCGGGCGTCCAGACGGGGCGGACGAACGCGCCGGTGCGCGGGACGACGTCGCCGTCGACGAGGCGGACGCCGGTCATCTCGGCGCGCTCCCCGGCGAGGTCGGCGACCGGGCGCCGGTCGACCCGGATGCCGATGGAGGCGAGCAGCGACTCGTCGGCGTCGCTCACCGTCCCGACGCCGTTGGTGAAGACGATCAGGTCGGTCGACCACTGCGAGAGGAGCATGGCCCGCTCCGCGAGGTCGTCGGTCTCGCCGATCAGGGCGAGCGCCTCCCCCGCCTTCTCGTAGCCGTCGCACTCCATGCAGCTGTGCACGGCGGTGCCGTAGTAGGCGCGCAGGCTCGGGAGCGCGGGCGGCGTCTCGAGCAGTCCCGCGGCGACCACGACGGCGGTGGCGACGACGGAGCGGTCGGCGCTGCCGCGCACGCCCCGGGCGCCGACGACGAACTCGCCGCCGGAGCGCTCGACCGAGGTCACCAGGGCGTTGTGCACCTCGGCGGCCTCGTAGCGCTCGAACTCCTCGCGGCCGAGGCGGCGCAGCTCGAGCGGCGAGATGCCGTCGCGGGTGAGGAACCCGTGCGAGTGCAGGGTCGCGGCGTTCCGCGGGCGGTTGCTGTCGAGCAGCAGCACGCTGCGGCGCGCCCGGACGAGGTTGAGCGCGGTGGAGAGCCCGGCGGGGCCCCCGCCGATCACGACGACGTCGTAGCGTCCGCCGACCGTCTCCGCCACGGTCAGGCCTGCCGGGAGGCGCCGAGGTGAGCACCCAGGCGGTCGAGGCGGGCGATCGACTCCTGCTTGCCGAGGATCTCCATCGACTCGAACAGCGGCGGCGAGACGCGGCGCCCGGAGACCGCGGTGCGCAGCGGCCCGTAGGCGATGCGGGGCTTGAGGCCGAGGCCCTCGATCAGCGCGGAGGCGAGCGCCTCCTGGATCGAGGCCGTCAGCCACTCGGACGCGGGGACGAGCTCGAGAGCGCCGATCGAGGCGGCGAGCACCTCGCCGGCGTTCGCGGGCAGGCCCTTCAGCGCGTCCTCGTCGTACTCGAGCGCGTCGGAGGCGGTGAAGAGGAACCCGAGCATGCCGGGGGCCTCCCCGAGCAGGCCGATCCGCTCCTGCACGAGGGGCGCGGCGGCGTCGAGCACCGCGCGCTGCTCGGCGGTCGGCTCGCCCGCGAGCACTCCGGCCGCCACGAGGTACGGGATCGTCCGCTCGGTGAAGTCGTCGACGGCCAGGAGGCGGATGTGGTCGCCGTTGATCGACTCGGCCTTCTTGAGGTCGAAGCGGGCCGGATTGGGGTTCACGTCGGCGACGTCGAAGGCGGCGACCATCTCGTCGATCGAGAAGACGTCGCGGTCGTGCGTGAGCGACCAGCCGAGCAGGGCGAGGTAGTTGACCAGGCCCTCCGGGATGAAGCCGCGGTCGCGGTGGTGGAAGAGGTTCGAGGACGGATCGCGCTTGGAGAGCTTCTTGCTGCCGTCGCCCATCACGTAGGGGAGGTGCCCGAAGCGCGGGACGAAGGTCGTCACTCCGATGTCGATCAGCGCGTGGTACAGCGCGATCTGCCGGGCGGTCGAGGGGAGGATGTCCTCGCCGCGCAGCACGTGGGTGATCTGCATGATCGCGTCGTCGACCGGGTTCACCAGCGTGTAGAGCGGCTGGCCGTTGGGGCGCACCACGACGAAGTCGCTGAAGGAGCCGGCGGGGAACGTGATCGGGCCGCGGACCAGGTCGTCGAAGGACAGGTCGGCGTCCGGCACGCGCAGGCGCAGCGCCGGGGCGCGGCCCTCGGCGCGGAAGGCGGCGCGCTCCTCCTCGGTGAGATCGCGGTCGTGGTTGTCGTACCCGTGCTGCTTCGCGCGGCCGGCCGCCTCGTTGCGCGCGTCGATCTCCTCGGCCGTGGAGTAGCTCTCGTAGAGGTGCCCCGAGGCCGTCAGGCGCGCGATCACGTCGAGGTAGACATCGGTGCGCTCGGACTGCCGGTACGGGCCGTGCGGGCCGCCGACTCCGACGCCCTCGTCCCAGTCGAGCTTCAGCCAGCGCAGCGCGTCGAGGATCTGCTCCACGCTCTCCTCGCTGTCGCGGGCGGCGTCCGTGTCCTCGATGCGGAAGACGAACGTGCCGCCGGTGTGGCGCGCGTACGCCCAGTTGAACAGGGCGGTGCGGATGAGGCCGACGTGCGGGGTCCCGGTCGGCGAGGGGCAGAAGCGGACGCGGACGTCGCTCCCGGTCGCGGTCGTGAACGGGTGCGCGTCCGGCGCGCTTTCCTGGGGCGGGGTGAGCTCAGACATACGAGGCCGATCCTACCGGCGGGAGCCGGTGCGGCGCCCGGGATCGCGGGGGCCGTGGCGCCTCCGCCCCGGGCACGGTGCGCGCCTCGCGGCGACTGCTTCTACCGGACAGCACTGCTCCGAGTCAACGGACTCCCCGAGCGAGCAGGAGCAGTGGTGCGCTGACCCCGGGCCTCTCGTCGAGAGGGCCCGAGCGCCGCACCGCAGGCCGCGCCGGGCCTCCGCGCGAGCGTGCCCGGAAGGAGCACTGATGAGCACGATCGATCTCGACCCCCGCACCGACCGCCCGAGCGCCCTCACCGAGGCGGCACGGGAGGAGAAGGACGCCCGCACGCTCTCGCTCTTCCAGGCCGCGGTGAGCGCGGAGGCCGCCGAGGGCGCGCGCATCCGCGAGCGCATCGTGCTCGACCACCTGGGCCTGGCCGAGGCCATGGCCCGCCGGGTCTCCCGGAGCGGAGGCGACTGGGCGGATCTGCGCCAGGTCGCCTACGTGGGCCTCGTGAAGGCCGCCCGCCGCTTCACTCCCGAGCGCGGCGACAGCTTCGCCGCGTTCGCCGTCCCCACGATCACCGGCGAGCTCAAGCGCCACCTCCGCGACCTCGGCTGGATGATCCGGCCGCCGCGCGGCGTGCAGGAGCTGCACCGCCGCTCCGCCGTCGTCGCCGACGAGCTCGCGCAGGAGCTCGGCCGTCACCCCACCGACCAGGAGATCGCCCGCCGCCTCGGAGTGGACGCGACGGAGGTGGCCGACGCGCGCCTCGCGGGGCATCCGCTCTCCCTCGACGAGACCGTGGGCGAGGGCGGCGTCGGCCTGGGCGACACCCTCGGCGGCGAGGACGACCGGCTGCTGGAGATCGACCGGCGGCACGGGCTCGCCGAGGCCCTGGCCGAGCTCGAGGAGGGCCAGCGCGAGCTCCTGCGGATGCGCTTCGTCGAGGAGCGGACCCAGCAGCAGATCGCCGACGCGCTGGGGACGACGCAGATGCAGGTCTCGCGCCTGCAGCGGCGGATCCTCGCGCAGCTCGCCGACCGGCTCGGCGCCCCCTCGCGCAGCCATCAGCCGCGCGCTCCCCGGGCCCGCGTGGCCACGGTCACTCCGGTCCGACCGGCGACGCGGCTGAAGTCCGCCTGAGGTGGGCCTCGGCACGCGACGGGAGCGACGAGAGGGCGGCGAGGACGTCGTCGACCTGGACCGCGAGCAGCGCCGGGTCCGGCTCGGCGGAGAAGACATCGCCGCGGCGGAGGGAGGCGTCGGTCAGCACGACGTGCGGCCCCGAGGCCGGAGGACCCCAGGCCTCGGGCGGTGCCGGACCGAAGATCACGACCGAGGGGACGCCGTAGGCGGACGCGAGGTGCGCGGCCCCGGTGTCGACGGTCACCACGACCTCGGCGGCCGCGACGACCGCGGCGAACCCGCTGAGCGCGAGCTCCCCCGCCAGCACCTCGCCCGTGCCGGCGAGCTCGGCGACGCGGCGGGCGCGGTCGGCCTCGTTCGCGCCCCCGGTGTAGACGACGCGGTGCCCCTCGGCGGTGAGGGCGCGCGCCACCGCGGCGAAGCGCTCCTCCGGCCACTCGCGAGAGCCGTAGAAGGCCCCGATGTGCACGACGGCGGCTCCGGGGGCCGAGGCGGGCTCCTCGGGGACGGCGATCGCGACGTCCTCGGGGTCGGCGTCGAGACCGATCGAGTTCACCAGGCGGGCCCAGCGGGCGCGCTCGAGCTCGCCATCGATCCAGAGCGGGCGCGGGTCCTCCGGGCCCGCGCCCGGGTCCAGCGCCGGGACGCGGAACTCGAGCGTGCGCTCGGGCGCGATCTCGCGCAGCCGCAGCCGCGACTCCGGGCCGTTGCCGTGGAGGTTCATGCCGAGCTCGACGCGGCCGGCGGCCATCGGCAGTGGGTCGTCGAGTCCGTGAAGGGTGGGCACGAGCGCGTCCAAGCCCTCGACCAGGTCGACGATCGGCTCGAGCCAGGGCGTGGTCGCCATGATCAGCCGGTGGTCCGGGAAGCCGCGGCGCAGGGCCTTGAGCGCCGGGACGGCGACGAGCAGGTCGCCGAGCTTGAGGGCGCGCAGCGCGAGGATCTCCGGAGTCCCGTCCGGGGCGGTGAGAGCGCGCACGGCGCCTCCTTCCTGTCGGAGACCCCGTACCCCGCTGCGCGCACCTCAGACGCGCCGCCCACAGATGCGAGCGACGCGCCCGGACGGACCGACTTCTCCGGAAGGGGGTTTACATCCCCGGTCGAGGGGTACGAGGAGAAGGTGAACGACTCCTCCTCCCGGAGCGCCGACGAGCGCGCGAGGGCCCCGCGCCTGCGGGGGATCCTCTTCGACCGCGATGCGACGCTCGTGGTCGACGTGCCCTACAACGGCGACCCGGCGCAGGTCTCCCCGATGCCCACCGCCCTCGCCGCGGTCGAGCGCGCGCGCGAGGCGGGGCTGGCCGTGGGCGTGGTCACCAACCAGTCCGGGATCGCCCGCGGGATCATCGACCGCGGGCAGGCCGACGCGGTGAACCGGCGCGTGGACGAGCTCTTCGGCGGCTTCGACGTGTGGATGCTCTGCCCCCACGGCCCGGAGGACGGCTGCTCCTGCCGGAAGCCCCGGCCCGGCATGGTGCTCGGCGCCGCCGAGCAGCTGGGACTGCCGGCACGGTCCCTCGCCGTGATCGGCGACATCGGGGCCGACGTCGGCGCCGCCGCCGCGGCCGGCGCCCGTGGAGTGCTGGTGCCGACTCCGATCACCCGCGCCGAGGAGGTGGACGCCGCCCCGCTGCAGGCGGCGACGCTCCTCGAGGCGGTCGAGCTGCTGCTCGCGATGCAGCCCGACGAGGACGCCGAGTGAGGCGCCGCGTGCTCGTCGCCCGCCTGGACAGCGCAGGGGACGTCCTGCTGTGCGGACCCGCTGTCCGCGCGATCGCGGCCGACGCCGAGGTGCTGCTGCTGAGCGGTCCGCAGGGAGCGCCCGCGGCCGCGCTGCTGCCGGGTCCCTCCTCCGTCCGCACCTGGTGGTGCCCGTGGATCGGCGACGCCTCCCGCCCCGTCGACGCCGAGCTCGTCGACGAGCTGCGCGCGATCGCCGAGGAGTTCGCGCCGGACGAGGCCGTGATCCTCACCTCCTTCCACCAGTCGCCGCTTCCGCTGGCCCTGCTGCTCCGCCTCGCCGGTGTCGCCCGCATCACGGGCGCCTCGGTCGACTTCGCGGGCGCCCTGCTCGATGTGCGCCTCGTCCCGGGCGAGACACTCGAGGAGGACCAGCCGGAGCCGGAGCGCGCGCTCGCGATCGCGGCGGCGGCCGGCTTCGCGCTGCCCGCCGGCGACGACGGACGGCTCCGCGTGCGCCGCGAGGGCGTGCTGCCCGCCGCTCTCGAGGGGATCGGCCCCTACTCGGTCGTGCACCCCGGGGCAGCCGTCCCCGCCCGCGCCTGGCCCGCGGCGAACGCGGCCCGCGCCGTCGAGCTGCTGGCGGACGCGGGCCTCGCCGTCGTCGTCACCGGCGGCCCGGGCGAGCGCTCCCTCACGGCCGAGGTCGCGGGCTCCCGCGGCATCGACCTCGGCGGGGCGACGGACTTCGCCGGCGCCGCCGAGGTGCTGGCCGGCGCCGACGTCGTGATCTGCGGCAACACCGGCCCCGCGCACCTCGCCGCCGCGGTCGGCACCCCCGTGGTCAGCCTCTTCGCGCCGGTCGTCCCGGCCGTGCGCTGGGCGCCCTACGGCGTCCCGGTCGCGCTGCTCGGCGACCAGGAGGCGCCCTGCGCCGGCTCGCGCGCCCGCGTGTGCCCCGTCCCCGGCCATCCGTGCCTCGCGGGGGTGAGCGCCGAGGAGGCGGTCGCCGCCGCCCTCCGACTCCGACCCACGACTTCCCCGAGAGAGGCCATCGCATGAGGATCCTGCTCTGGCACGTGCACGGCGGCTGGGCGGACGCCTTCGTCCGCGGCGCCCACACCTACCTGCTCCCCACGACTCCGGCCCGCGACGGCTGGGGCCTGGGCACCGGCGGCCGCGACTGGCCGAGCGCCGTCGAGATCGCGCCCGAGGAGCTGCACGACGCCGACGTCGACGCGGTCCTCCTCCAGAGGCCCGAGGAGCTCGCCGAGGCCGAGCGCCTGCTCGGGCGACGCCTCGGCCGCGACGTGCCCGCCGTCTACGTGGAGCACAACACCCCCCGCGGGGACGTGCCGGACAACCGCCACCCGCTCGCCGACCGCGACGACCTGCTGATCGTCCACGTCACCCACTTCAACGCCCTGATGTGGGACACCGGATCGACGCGGACGACGGTGATCGAGCACGGGATCCACGACCCGGGCCCTCTCTACACCGGCGAGCTGCCGCACTTCGGCGTGGTCGTCAACGAGCCCGTCCGCCGGGGCCGGGTCGCGGGGACCGACCTGCTCCCCCGCTTCGGCGCCGTCGCTCCGCTGGACGTCTTCGGGATGAAGACCGACCGGCTCGCCGAGCTGCCGGGCCTGGAGGACGTGACGGTCCTCGGCGACGTCCGCACGCAGGCGATGCACGGGGCCCTGGCCCGCCGCCGGGTCTACCTGCACCCGTTCCGATGGACCTCCCTCGGCCTCGCACTGCTGGAGGCGATGCACCTCGGGATGCCCGTCGTCGCGCTCGACGTGACGGAGGCGGGGCGCGCCGTCCCGCCCGAGGCCGGAGCGATCTCGAACGACCTCGACGCCCTCGTCGCCTCGGCCCGGGCGCTCGTCGAGGACCCGGACCGGGCCGCCCGCGCCGGCGCCGTCGCCCGCGAGGCCGCGCTCGCGCGCTACGGCCTCGCCCGGTTCCACCGCGACTGGGACGAGGTCCTCGCCGACCTCCCCGGACGCCGGTCGCCGGAGCCCGCTCTGGAAGGGAGCACCCGATGAAGCAGCACCTCTCCGCCGCGCCCGCGCTGACGATCGCCATGGTCTCGGAGCACGCGAGCCCGCTGGCGACCCTCGGCGGCGTCGACGCCGGCGGTCAGAACGTCCACGTGGCGGCGCTCGCCGACGCGCTCGCCCGCCGCGGCCACCGCGTCGTCGTCTACACCCGCCGCGACGACCCCTCCCTCCCCCGGCGCGTGCCCTTCACCTCGGGAGTCGAGGTCGTGCACATCGACGCCGGACCGCCGCGCCGGGTGTCCAAGGACGAGCTGCTGCCCTTCATGGGCGACTTCGCCGTCGACCTCACCGAGGAGTGGCTGCAGGAGCGGCCGGACCTCGTGCACAGCCACTTCTGGATGTCCGGGGTCGCCGCGCTCGACGCCTCCGAGCGGGTGGAGCGCGCCACCGGGCGGCGCGTGCCCGTCCTCCACACCTTCCACGCGCTGGGCGTGGTCAAGCGCCGCCAGCAGGGTGCGCTCGACACCAGCCCCGAGGAGCGCGCCTGGCTCGAGCCCGGAGTGGGCCAGAAGGCCGACGGCGTCGTCGCCACCTGCTCGGACGAGGCCTTCGAGCTCAAGGGGCTCGGCGTGCCGACCTCGCGCATCTCGGTGGTGCCCTGCGGAGTCGACATCGACCGGTTCTCGGTCGAGGGCCCGGTCGCGCCCCGCGGCGAGCGCTCGCGGCTGATGACCATCGGACGCCTGGTGCCGCGCAAGGGCATGGGCATCGCGATCGAGGCGCTCGCGCACCTGGTCGCGGCCGGCCACGACGCCGAGCTCGTCGTGGTCGGGGGCTCCGGCTCCGGCGACGCGCTGACGGCGGACCCCGAGTACCAGCGGCTGCACGGCGTCGCCGAGAGCCTCGGCGTCGCGGACCGTGTCGACTTCGTCGGCCAGCTCTCGCAGACCGAGATGCCCGCGATGCTCCGCTCGGCCGACGTCGTGGTCTGCGCGCCCTGGTACGAGCCGTTCGGCATCACTCCGCTCGAGGCGATGGCCTGCGGCGTGCCGGTCGTCGCCTCCTCCGTGGGCGGCCTGATCGACACCGTGGTCGAGGACGTCACCGGGGTCCACGTGCCTCCGCGCGACCCGGTCGCCCTGGCCGCCGCCCTCGGCTCGCTGCTGGAGGACCCCGACCGCGCCCGCGCCTACGGGGCCGCCGGACGCGAGCGCGTCGAGTCCCGCTACTCCTGGGACCGCGTCGCCGCCGACACCGAGCGCGCCTACGTCACGACCCTCGCCGGCCTCGGCGACGAGTCGCTCCTCACCGGCGCCACGAGCGCACCCTCATCCCCCACCACCCGGAAGGCGGCTCCGCGACGATGACCATCGACACCGCGACCATCGACACCGTTCTGGACACCCCGGCCGACGCCGCCCGGCGCCTCGTCGACGACCACGTGGCGCGCGCGCTCGACGCGGTCGCGCAGCTGGAGCGCCACTCCGACAGGATCGCCGCCTGGGGCGTCGAGCTCGCCGACCGCCTGCACTCCGGCGCGCGCCTGCTCGCCGCGGGCAACGGCGGCTCCGCGGCCGAGGCGCAGCACCTCACCGCCGAGCTCGTCGGCCGCTTCGACGGCGACCGCGTCCCCTTCTCCGCCATCTCGCTGCACGCCGAGACGTCGAGCCTGACCGCGATCGGCAACGACTACGGCTTCGACCACGTGTTCTCGCGCCAGGTCACCGCGCACGCCCGGGCGGGGGACGTCGTGGTGCTGCTCTCCACCAGCGGACGCAGCGCGAACCTCCTCCACGCCGCGGAGGCCGCCCGTGCGGCGGGCGCCCGGTCGTGGGCGCTGACCGGCGAGGGGCCGAACCCGCTCACCGAGCTCTGCGACGAGGCGATCGCCCTCGAGGGCCACGGCTCCAATGTGCAGGAGGCGCAGCTGGTGCTCGTGCACGCGCTCTGCCGGGCCTTCGAGCACCGGATCCGCGCACGGACGGCGGCCGCCGCGTGAGCCGCCTGCGCCTCGTCGTCGTCGGCGACGTGATGCTCGACGTCGACCTCTCCGGACCCGCCGAGCGGCTGAGCCCGGACGCCCCCGTCCCCGTGGTCGACGTGTCGGCCCGCAGCGCCCGCGCCGGCGGTGCCGGGCTCGTCGCCCGGATGCTCGCCCGCGACGGGCACGAGGTGACGCTGGTGACCGCGCTCGCCGAGGACTCGGATCCGGACGTGGCGGAGCTGCGCGCCGAGCTGTCCGGCGTCCGCCTGGTCGCCGGGCCCTCGGGAGCGCCGACGCCGGTGAAGACCCGCGTCGCCGCCTCCGGCCAGGCCGTGGTGCGGATCGACCGCGGCTGCGAGACGCCGCCCGTCCCCGGCGTCACCGACGCGATGCTCGCCGCGCTCGCCGACGCCGACGCCGTGATCGTCGCCGACTACGGCCGCCGCCTGACCGAGGAGCCGTCGCTCCGCACGGCGCTCGACGCGCTCACCGTGCCGCTGGTGTGGGATCCGCACCCGCGGGGCTCGCAGCCGGTCGCCGCCACCTCCCTCGCCACCCCGAACCTGGCCGAGGCCACCGCCTTCTCGGGAGCCGTCGGCCGCGGAGTGACGCGCGCCGAGTCCGCCGCGACCACCCTCCTCGAGCGCTGGGGCTGCGGTGCGGTCACCGTGACGATGGGATCCTCCGGCGCCCTGCTGCGCTCCCGCGGCGCCGGCGTCCCGGTCGTCGCACCGGCCGTCGCCGTGCCGCCCACCGACCCGTGCGGCGCGGGCGACCGGTTCGCCGCCTCCGCCGCCGTCGCCCTCGCCGAGGGTGCGAGCACGTCGGAGGCGGTGCAGGCGGCGGTCGCCGCAGCCGGCGCCTACCTCCTCGCGGGAGGGGTCGCCTCACTGTCCGCTCCCGCCGACCCCGCACCCCTCCACGGCGGCGGGGTGGACGCCCTGCGCGTCGCCGAGTCCGTCCGCGCGGCAGGAGGAACGGTGGTCGCGACGGGCGGCTGCTTCGACCTGCTCCACGCCGGCCACGCCCGCACCCTCTCCGCCGCACGCGCTCTCGGCGACTGCCTGATCGTCTGCCTCAACTCGGACGACTCCGTCCGGCGCCTCAAGGGCGCGGCGCGGCCGATCATCCCCGAGGACGACCGCGTCGACCTGCTGCTCGCGCTCGAGTGCGTCGACGCCGTGCTGGTCTTCGGCGAGGACACGCCGGACGAGGCGCTGCGCCGCATCCGCCCCGACGTCTGGGTGAAGGGCGGCGACTACTCCGCCGAGTCCCTCCCCGAGACGGCGACGGTGGCGGACTGGGGCGGCCGGGTCCTGACCGTGCCGTACCACCCGGGCCGCTCGACCACCCATCTCGCCGCCGCGCTCGCGCGCGTCGGCTGACCCGCGGCCCACGAGGCCCGCAGACCACCCCCGGAAGGAAACCATGAGCACCACTCCCACCCCCATCGGCCGCGTCCTGATCACCGGAGGAGCCTCCGGGCTCGGTGCGGCCGTCGCCGCCGCGGTCGCCGCCGCCGGCGGCACCCCGATCGTGCTCGACCGCGACGTCTCGTCGGTGAAGGAGGGCGTCGCCGCCTACCAGGTCGACGTCGCGAAGACCCGCGAGGCCGAGAAGGCGGTCGTCGAGATCGCCCGCGAGCACGGCGGGCTCGACGCCGTCGTGACCGCGGCCGGCATCGACCGCTGCGGCCGCCTCGTCGACGTGGAGCCGGAGGAGTGGGAGCGCGTCATCTCCGTCAACCTCCTCGGCACCGCGGCCGTCGTCCGGGCGGCGCTGCCCTTCCTCACCGAGACCCACGGCCGCGTCGTCACCGTCGCCTCCTCGCTCGCGATCAAGGCCGTCTCGGACGCGACCGCGTACTGCGCCTCGAAGTTCGGCGTGCTCGGCTTCACCCGCGCGCTCGCGGCCGAGACCAAGGGCGAGATCGGAGTGACCACGCTGATCCCGTCGGGCATGAAGACGCGCTTCTTCGACGACCGCGACGAGCAGTACAAGCCGGGCCCGGACGCGCTGCTGAACGACCCGGAGAACGTGGCGAACGCCGTCATGTTCGTCCTCGGCCAGCCGCGCGGCTGCGAGGTCCGCGAGCTCGTCATCACGCACGAGGAGGAGCCGTCCTGGCCGTGATCCGCTGATCCGGGCGCGCCCCGGATCCCCCTCCGCGAGACGCCGCCTCGGTTCGCACGCCCCGGCGCGTCGCGTACCGAGGTGGCGTCTCGCGGTTCAGCGGGTGGAGGCGAGCACCCCGCGGACGTCCTCGAGCACGGCCTCGACGCGCACGTCGCCGACGAACGTGACGTCGTGCTCGCAGCGCGGAGCGGTCCAACCGACCTGCGTGGCGTCGCGCCCGCAGACCGGGCAGTGCGTGGTCCAGCTCAGCTGCACCCGGTGGCGCTGCCGCCCGAGGGCCGCGGCGTTGATCGCGTTGCCCACCCAGAAGATCCCGACCGTCGGAGCGCCGACCGCGGCGGCGAGATGGCGGGGTCCGGAGTCGTTGCCGAGCACGAGGTCGGCGAGCGAGAGCAGCGGAGCGAGGTCCGGGAGGTCCACGACGCCCGCCCAGGAGACCGCTCCCGGCGCTCCGGCGACGATCTCGTCGGCGGCGGGCACGTCCGAGGCGTCGCCCACCACCAGCACGCGCGCGCCGTCCGCCAGCAGCTCCGTCGCCACGGCGGCGAAGGAGGCGGCGGGCCAGCGGCGGCGGGGATCGGTCGCGCCGGGGTGGATCAGCACCAGCGGTCCGCCCGCGGGCAGCGCCGCGGCGAGGCGGTCCCGCCGCTCCGGATCCACGGCGAGCGCCGGCTCGAGGCGTGTCGCGGGCGCTCCTGCCAGCCCGACGATCTCGAGCGCCCGCAGCATCTCGTGCTGGTAGTAGACGTAGGGGATCGTGCGCTCGAGCTCCGCGGCGTCGTCGGTGCGCGACCCGACCGTGTGGCGCGCGCCGAGGCGCTGGAGGAACGGGTTGGAGTAGCGCCCGCCGCCGTGCAGCTGCACGGCCAGGTCGAAGCGGCGCGCGCGCATCCGCTCGGTGAAGTCCTCGACGACCCGGGGGTCCTCCCCCTCTCCGTCGCGGACGCCCTGCGCCACCGGCAGGATCTCGACGTCGGCGATCGGCGACTCGACGCCCGTCAGCAGGACCCGGTGCGCGGGCGTCCCGAGCAGGGTGATATCGGCTCCCGGGTAGGCGGCCGCGAGGGCGTCGACGGCGGGCAGCGCGAACAGCAGGTCGCCGAGTCCGCCGCCGCGCAGGACGGCGATCCTCTCGACTCCGGCGAAGGGCTCTCGGAGGGGGGCGATGGCGACCACGACGGGTTCCTCTCAGGTGCGGAGGGCGCGCGGGCGCCGCTCCGGGGACGGTGCACTCCTCCACTTCCCCGCCGGGACCGATCCGAAACCGGATCGGCGGCGAGCCCTCGTCGCCGATCCGGGGGCGGATTCCCGAGGCGGCGTGTCTAGGCGCGCACCACCCGGGTACCGGACGGATGCGTCCGCCACTCCGCGGGCGCCCCCGACCGAGAGGTGACCGTGACCATCGACATCACGACCCCCGCCACGACCGCCGCCGACGCCGTCCGCCGCGCGCGGACCGCGTTCCCCGCGTGGGCCGCCACCGCGCCCGCCGAGCGCGGCGCCCTGCTCCGTGCCGCCGCCCACCGCGTGGCCGAGCGCGAGCAGGAGCTCGCCGACCTCAACACGCAGGAGACGGGCAAGCCCGCCGGCGACGCCCTGGGCGGCGTCCGCGCCGGTGTCGACACGCTGCTCCAGTACGCCGAGCTCGGCCCGCTGCACCGCGGGAGGAGCCTGCGCGGAGGGGCGCTCAACGTCGATCTCGCCCTGCCGCACCCGCGCGGTGTCGTGCTCGCCCTCACTCCGTGGAACGACCCGGTCGCCGTCGCTGCGGGCCTCCTGGGCGCCGCGATCGTCTCCGGTGACGTCGTCGTGCACAAGCCGAGCGAGCGCAGTCCGGGCACGGGCGCCCTCTTCACGAGCATCCTCGCCGAGGCGCTGCCCGAGGGCGTGCTGACCCTGGTCGAGGGCGACGGGGCGGTCGGCGACGAGCTGGCGCGCACCGAGGGCGTCGACGTCCTCGCCCACGTCGGCTCGACCGCCACCGGCCGCGCGCTCGCCCGGGTCGCCGCCGTCACCGGCGCGCACGTGATCCTCGAGAACGGCGGCAACGACGCGCTCGTCGTCGACCGCGACGTCGATCCGGTCTGGGCCGCCGAGCAGGCCGCGCTGGGCGCCTTCGCCAACGCCGGCCAGATCTGCACCTCCGTCGAGCGGATCTACGTGCACCGCGACATCGCCGAGGCGTTCACGGCGGCGCTGGTCGCCGAGGCCGACCGCTGGAGCGCGGGCCCGCTCCCCCGCCTCGTCGACGCCCGCATGCGCGACGCCGTCCACGAGCACGTCACGGAGGCGCTCGGCAGCGGCGCGCGCGCCCTCACCGGCGGCACTCCCGGGGACGGCACCTTCTACCCCGCGACCGTCCTGGCCGACTGCACCGAGTCGATGCTGGTGATGACGGAGGAGACCTTCGGGCCCGTCGCGCCGATCCGCGTCGTCGACTCCTTCGACGAGGGCCTGGACCTGGCCGCCGCGAGCCCCTACGGCCTGGCCGCCTCGATCCTCACCGCCGACATGGAGCACGCTCACCGCGCCGCGGCGACGCTGCCGGTCGGCACAGTCAAGGTCAACGGCGTCTTCGGAGGAGCGCCGGGCGGCAGCGCCCAGCCCCGCGGAGCATCCGGCTCCGGCTTCGGCTACGGCCCGGAGCTGCTCGACGAGATGACCACCACCACGGTCGTGCACTTCGGCCTGCCCGTCCTGCCGGGAGGCGCGCGATGAGCCTCGAGGGCTCGGCGCTCCAGCGGGCGAGCGCCCTCCTGGCGCACGTCCACGAGCGCCCACCGGTCGTCGCCGTGATCGGGGACCTCATCCTCGACTCCTGGTGGCTCGGCGAGGCGGAGCGCGTCACGCGGGAGGCGCCCGCGCCGGTCCTGCGGCTCGAGGACGTCGTCGACGTCGCGGGCGGGGCCGCCAACACCGCCGCCAACCTGCGCGCGCTGGGCGCCGTCGTCCGCACGGTCGGTGTGGCCGGACGCGACTCCGAGGGCGACCGGCTCGTGCGCGCCCTCGACCGGGCCGGCCTGGACACCTCCCGGGTCGTCCGCACCGGCGCCGCGACGACGATCAAGACCCGCGTGGTCGGCGGCGACAGCGTGATGCTGCGCGTCGACTCCGGCCCGCACCGCCCGGCCGACGACGAGCTGGCCCTGCTCGCCGGTGCCGCCGCCGAGGCCGCCGCGGGCGCCGACGCCGTCCTGGTCTGCGACTACGGCTCGGGGATCCTCCGCGAGGCCGTCGAGCGCCTGCTCGCCGTCGAGCGCCCCGGCCTCCTCGTGGTCGACGCGCACGAGCTCTCCGACTGGGCCTTCGCCCGGCCGGACCTCGTCACTCCGAACGCCAAGGAGGCGGAGCGGCTGCTCGGCGGCTCCCTCGGCCGCGGGACGGAGCGGGCTGCCGCCGTGCGCGACGCGGCGGACGACCTGCGCGCCCGCTCGGGCGCCCGGCACGTCGTGGTCACCCTCGACCGGGACGGCTCCACCGCGCTCGACGCCGACGGCACGGTCAGCCGCACCTTCGCTCAGCCCGCGGAGGAGAAGCAGGCGTCCGGCGCCGGAGACACCTTCGCCGCGACCGCCACCCTCGCCCTCGCCGCCGGCCGCTCCCTCGCCACCGCCGTCGATCTGGCGCAGGCCGCCGCCGACGTGGTCGTGCAGCGCCCCGGCACCTCCGTCTGCTCGGGCGACGACCTGCTCGCCTCCCTCGCCGCTCCCGGCGCCGTCGTGCTCGGCGAGGACGCCCTCGTCGAGGTCCTCGCGGAGCAGTCGCACCGCGGTCGCCGCGTGGTGTTCACCAACGGCTGCTTCGACGTCCTGCACCGCGGCCACACGGCGTATCTCCGCCAGGCCCGCGAGCTCGGCGACGTGCTCGTGGTCGCGGTGAACGACGACGACTCCGTCCGGCGGCTGAAGGGCGAAGGACGGCCGATCAACCCGGAGGGCGACCGCGCGGGCGTGATCGCCGAGCTGGGCTGCGTCGACTACGTGACTCTCTTCGGCGGAGACACCCCCATCCCGCTGCTCGAGCGCGTGCAGCCCGACGTCTACGTGAAGGGCGGGGACTACAACCCCGACATGCTCGCGGAGGCGGCCGTCGTCCGCTCCTACGGGGGCGTCGTCACCACGGTCGGCTACGTCTCGGAGCACTCCACGACCGAGATGGTCCAGCGCATCCGATCGGCCGCGCCGTGACCAGCCGCCGGTGGTCCGGGCGCTGGGGGGTCCCGGAGGCTCCCCGGCAGCCGCTGATCGACGTACTGGTGCCGACGGTCGGCCGCCGTGCCGAGCTCGCCGCCACGCTCGCCGGACTCGCCGCCCAGGACGACCCGCCCTTCCGCGTGATCGTGAGCGACCAGTCCGACGACGCGGTCGCCGAGAGCGACCCGACGATCCTCGCGATGCTGCGCGTGCTGGAGGCGCAGGGCCGGGCTCCGGTGGTGCGCCGGCACCTGCCCCGGCGCGGGCTCGCGGAGCAGAGGCACTACCTCCTCTCCCTCGCCACCGCCCCGGCCGTCCTCTTCCTCGACGACGACGTGTGGCTCGAGCCGGGCACGCTCTCGCGGCTGCACGAGGCCCTCGAGCGCCTCGACTGCGGCTTCGTCGGCTCCGCGGTGCAGGGCCTGTCCTACCTCGAGGACGTGCGCCCGCACGAGACCGAGTCGTTCGAGACCTGGGAGGAGCGCGTGGAGCCCGAGCGGGTGCGGCGCGGAACCCCGGAGTTCGAGCGCTGGCCGCTGCACAACGCGGCGAATCTCACGCACGTCGCCGCCCGCCTCGACGTCCCGGAGGGCGCCTGGCGCGCGTACCGGGTCGCCTGGCTGGGCGCGTGCGTCCTCTACCGCCGCGACGCCCTCCTGGCCGTCGGCGGCTTCGACTTCTGGGAGCAGCTGCCCCCGGAGCACAGCGGTGAGGACGTCGCCGCGCAGTGGCGCGTCATGGAGCGCTTCGGCGGCGCGGGCCTCGTGCCCAGCGGCGCCGTGCACCTCGAGACGCCCACGACGGTCACCGACCGGCGCGTCGACGCCTTCGACCGGCTCTTCGCCGAAGAGCACTCGTAACACTCAGCAAGGCGACGAAAGGACAGCACGATGGACGCACCCAACCCGATCCAGATCCAGAAGTACCTCTCGGGCATCGACTACCCCGCCTCGAAGGACACGATCGTCGAGACCGCGGAGAAGGAGGGCGCGGACGGCGACGTCCTCGAGGCCCTCCGTGCGATCCCGGACGGCGACTACGAGAAGCCCACCGACGTGAGCTCGGCCGTCTCGAAGGTCTGACCCCTCCGCGGGACGCCGCTCCGGTGCACGGCACGCCGTGCCTGCCGTACCGGAGCGGCGTCCCGCGAGCGGCGATCGGCCGGCGCGGAGAGCCGGGGTCAGGCGGAGGCGTGCTCGTGCTCGCGCAGGACGCCGGACTCGAGCGCCTGGAACGACAGCACCTTGTAGCCCTCGGACTCGAAGAAGATCGTCGCCCGGTCGGCCTCCACGCTCATCACGGTGCCGGCGCCCCACTCGCGGTGCTCCACCGACTCGTCGACGCTCAGAGGGGCGTCCACGGGCGCCTCGACGGTCTCTCCGCTCGCCTCGTGCCGCTCGCAGCCGTCGCAGTTGCCGCACCACTCGGCCGACTCCACGCCGAAGTAGTCCAGCAGGACTCGGCGGCGGCACTGGCTGGTCTCCGCGTACGCGCGCATCATCGACAGGCGCGACTCCGCGATCCGCTCGCGGGAGGCCAGAGCCTCCTTCACCGCGTGCACGGCCTCGTCGCCGGAGGCCTCGCGCGTCCCGCGCAGACCGGAGCCGGTCTCCACCAGCCCCGCGTCCGCGAGATCGTTGACGATCCGGGCGATCGTGCGGGCCGGCTTCCCCAGCTCCTTCGCGAGAGCCGCGGAGTCGAGCCCCGGCTGCTCCGAGACGGCCGCCCAGATCACGCGCAGCGCGGCCTTGTCGACCGAGCGCTTGGCGAAGAAGCGGCGGAGACCCAGATCCTCGGCGCGGTAGTGCAGCGCGCCCGTCGCCGGCTCGCCGTCGCGGCCCGCGCGGCCGATCTCCTGGTAGTACGCGTCGAGCGACTCGGTGGTCGTCGCGTGCAGCACGAAGCGGACGTCGGCCCGGTCGATGCCCATCCCGAAGGCCGAGGTCGCGACGACGACGTCGAGCTCGCCAGCGCGCCACTGCTCGTGCACGACCTTGCGCTCGGACACCTTGAGTCCGGCGTGGTACGCCGCGACCCGGCGCCCCTCCGCCGCGATGTCGGCCGCGTAGGCCTCCGTCTCCTTGCGGGTGGCGACGTAGACCAGGCCCGGAGCCGTCCAGCTGCGGGCCTCCTCGACCACGGCGGCGCGCTTCTCGTTCTCGCTCTCGTGGCGGTGCACCACCAGCCGGATCTCCGGACGGTCGACGCCGTGCACCTGGATCTCGGGGTCGGTCATCCGGAGGCGCTCGATGATCTCGTCGCGCACCGGCCCGGAGGCGGTGGCGGTCATCGCGAGCACCGGCGGGTCTCCGAGCTCGCCGCGCACATCGGCCAGGCGGAGGTAGTCGGGGCGGAAGTCGTGGCCCCAGGAGGAGACGCAGTGCGCCTCGTCGACGACCAGGAGCGACACTCCCGCGGCCGCCAGACGCGCCACGTTCTCGGGCTTGGCGAGCTGCTCGGGCGCCAGGAGCACGTAGAGCGGGCCGCCCTCGTCGATCCGGTCCCAGGCGCGGGCGACGGCCGCGGCGCCCTGGGAGGAGTTGATCGCGACGGCGGGCGGGGCCGCCGGAGCCGCCTCGATCGCGGCGAGCTGGTCGGCCTGCAGGGCGACGAGCGGGGAGACGACCAGGACGACGCCGCCGCGCTCGGCTCCGGCGATCTGGTAGACCGCGGACTTGCCGCCGCCCGTCGCCAGCACCAGCAGCGTGTCGCGCCCGGAGGCGGCCGACTCGATCGCCTCGCGCTGACCGGGGAGCAGCGACGACCAGCCGAAGTCCTCCCGGGCGATGCGGCTGACGGAGTCGGTGCGGGAGGAGTTCATAGCTCGACGCTACGACCAGACGGCCCCGGAGGCAGTCCGCTTGACAGCGCCGGGGAGCACGGTGAAGGCGCGTCGCCCGGCCTCACGGCCCGCCTCTGCCCCCTCGCCCCCGCGCTGTCAACGTCCTGCGGAGGGGCCCGTCGCGTGCTGGGCTGGAGCCCCGACGAGAGGAGCCGACATGGCCGACCAGAACGTGAACGAGGACCTTCCCGGATCCGGCGGCGACGCCGCCCCGAACACCGGCGGCGCGCAGACGGTGCTGCCCGGCGAGGACGCGGCCGACGCCTCCGCCGCGGGGGCCGCTCCCGGGGGCACCGCGATCGACCGCGGTGTCACGGACGCCGTGACCGACGGCGACAGCGGAGGGGACACCGTCTCCGGCGACGCCGACCTGCCGGACGAGACCGAGGGCGCGGTCGGCAGCGACCCGGCGAGCGCCGACTGACGTCCCGCTCGGACGCGTCCGGCCCGCCGGATCCGAGGATCCTTGCGGGCCGGAGGCGCTCGTCCCTCCGCGCAGGAGGGCCCGGGCTCAGCGCCGGACGACCACCGGGTTGAACAGCGTGCCGATGCCCTCGACGTCCACCGCGACGGTGTCCCCGTTCGCGATCGGCCCGACGCCGGCAGGCGTCCCGGTGAGGATCACGTCCCCGGGGAGCAGCGTGAAGATGCGCGAGACGTAGGCCACGAGCTCGGGCACCCCGTGGATCATGTCGCCGGTGCTGCCCGACTGCTGCACGCGCCCGTTGACGCGGGTCTCGATCGCGCTCTCGTTCCAGACGAACTCGGTCTCGATGACCGGTCCGAGCGGGCAGAAGGTGTCGTAGCCCTTCGCCCGCGCCCACTGGCCGTCGGAGCGCTGGAGGTCGCGTGCGGTGACGTCGTTGGCGATCGTGTACCCGAAGACCACGTCCTCGTAGTCCTCCGCGCGGACGTTGCGGGCCACGGCGCCGATCACGATCGCCAGCTCGCCCTCGAACTCCACCTGCTGGCTGTCCTCGGGGAGGACGATCGCCTCGTCCGGGCCGATGACCGACGTGTTCGGCTTGAGGAACACCAGCGGCTCCGCCGGGGCGTCGCCGCCCATCTCGGCCGCGTGGTCGGCGTAGTTCTTCCCGATGCCGACGATCTTGGAGCGCGGGATCACCGGCGCGAGGAGCTTCGCCTCCGCGATCGGGATGCGCTCCCCCGTGGTGTCGAACCCGGCGAACATCGGGTCGCCGGCGAGCACGACCAGGTCGTCCTCGTCCACGATCCCGAAGTGGATCGCTCCCCCGTTGTCCCCGTCGCGCTGCGTGGCGAATCGTGCGATCTTCATGCGTCCAGCCTCGTCATCCATCCGTGCGTGTCCTCGCGGCGTCCGTACTGGATGCCGGTCAGCTCCTCGCGGAGCGACATCGTGAGCTCCCCGGCGGGCGCGCTCTCGCGGCCGACGGAGAAGCCCTCGCCCTTGAGCTCGGCGATCGGGGTGATCACGGCGGCGGTCCCGCAGGCGAACACCTCGACCACGTCGCCGGAGGCCACTCCGTCGCGCCATTCGTCGATGCTCACGCGGCGCCGCTCGACGCGGTGGCCGCGGTCCTCGGCGAGCTGCAGGACGCTGTCGCGCGTGATGCCCTCGAGGATCGAGTCCGATTCCGGGGTGACCAGCGTGCCGTCCTTCTTCACCAGCACCACGTTCATGCCGCCGAGCTCCTCGATCCACTGCGACTCCTGCGAGTCGAGGAAGAGGACCTGCGCGCAGCCGTGGCTGTAGGCCTCCTGCTGCGGGAGGAGGGAGGAGGCGTAGTTGCCACCCGTCTTCGCCGCTCCCGTGCCGCCCTTGCCCGCCCGGGCGTAGGAGGTGGAGAGCCAGATCGACACGGGGGCGACGCCGCCCGAGAAGTAGGCGCCGGCGGGGCTGGCGATCACGTAGTAGCCGACGTCCTCGGCCGCGCGCACGCCGAGGAACGCCTCCTGCGCGAACATGAACGGGCGCAGGTAGAGGCTGGTCTCCGGCTCCGAGGGGACCCAGTCGCCGTCGACCGCGATCAGCTGCCGCAGCGACTCGACGAAGAGGTCCGTCGGGAGCTCCGGCAGCGCGAGACGGCGGGCCGAGCGCTGCAGGCGGCGCGCGTTCGCCTCCGGGCGGAAGGTCCAGACGGAGCCGTCCTCGTGGCGGTAGGCCTTCATCCCCTCGAAGATCTCCTGCGCGTAGTGCAGGACGGCGGCGGCGGGGTCGAGCGCGAGCGGGCCGTAGGGCTCGACGCGGGCGCTGTGCCAGCCGTCCGCGCGGGTCCAGCGGAGGCCGACCATGTGGTCGGTGAAGTGCATGCCGAAGCCGGGGTTCGCGAGGATCCGGGCGCGCTCCTCGGCGGAGCGGGGCGCGGGGGCGGCGGTCACCTCGAACGCGAGGTCGGCGGGGGCGGAGTCGGTGCTCATCGTGGTGGTGTCCTTCTGCGGGGGATCAGCGGAGGCGGGCGACGACGGAGTCGCCGATCGCGGCCGTGGAGCGCGGGGTGCCGTCGCGCGACTCGATGTCGGCGGTCACGGCCGCGGTGACGCGGGCGGCCTCGTCGCTCCGGCCGAGGTGGTCCAGCAGCATCGCGGCCGAGAGGATCGCGGCGGTCGGGTCGGCGAGCTGCCGTCCTGCGATGTCGGGCGCGGATCCGTGGACCGGCTCGAACATGCTGGGGAACGCGCCGTCGGGGTTGATGTTGCCCGAGGCCGCGAGTCCGATGCCGCCGCTGATCGCGCCGGCCAGATCGGTCAGGATGTCGCCGAAGAGGTTGTCGGTGACGATGACGTCGAACCTAGCAGGGTCGGTCACGAGGAAGATCGTGGCGGCGTCCACGTGGAGGTAGTCGACGGCCACGTCCTCGAAGGCGGCCCCCACCTCGTCGACGATCCGCTTCCAGAGCGAGCCGGAGAAGACGAGGACGTTCGTCTTGTGGACGAGCGTCAGCCGGGAGCGGCGCGTGCGGGCGAGCTCGAACGCGTGTCGGACGACGCGCTCGACCCCGTAGGCGGTGTTGACCGACACCTCGTTGGCGACCTCGTGCGGGGTGCCCTGCCGGATCGAGCCGCCGGTACCGACGTAGGGCCCCTCCGTGCCCTCGCGGACGACCACGAAGTCGACCTCGCCGGGAGCCGCGAGCGGCGAGGGGACGCCCGCGTAGAGACGGGTCGGCCGCAGGTTGACGTAGTGGTCGAGCTCGAAGCGCAGCCGCAGGAGCAGCCCGCGCTCGATGTTCGCGTCCCGGAGGCGCGGGTCCCCCGGTGCTCCGCCGACGGCGCCCAGGAGGATCGCGTCGTGCCCCGCGATCGCCGCGAGGTCCTCGTCGGTGAGGACGTCGCCGGTCTCGAGGTAGCGGGCGGCGCCGAGCGAGAAGGTGGTCGTCTCGAGCACCAGGTCGGAGTCGGCGGTGACGGCGTCGAGGACCTTGACGGCCTCGGCGGTCACCTCGGGCCCGATCCCGTCTCCGGGGATGACGGCGAGCTTCACGGTGCGGGGCATGGCGGTCCTCAGGCGTACGGGGTCGGAGTCCCCCCAGCGTACTCGCGGCCCGCCCGCGCCGCGGTCCGGGGCACGCGCCCCCCGTCGGGCTGGCGAGGGCCGTCCGGGAGGCGCTGCGCGTCCCGGGCGGCCTCCCTCGGGAGGAGAGGAGGAGCGTCAGCTCCGGCGGAGGCGCCAGGCGCCGACCGCGGCGGCGGCCAGCACGAGGACGACACCGAGCCAGGCCGACCAGCCGACGCCCGAGTCGAACGCCGCGCTCGCCGACGCGACGAGGCTCGCGGCGGAGTCGGCGGGCAGCTCGCCGGCGACCGAGACGGCGCCGCCGAGGGTCTCCCCGGCCCGCTGCGCCTGCGCGGCGTCGAGGCCCTCGGGCAGCACGACTCCCCCGCGGTACACGGCGGTGAGGACCGTGCCGAGCGTCGCGGTGCCGAGGACGGCACCGAGCTCGTAGGCGGTCTCGGAGACGGCGGAGGCCGCACCGGCCTTGTCGGCGGGCGCGTTGGCCAGGATCAGCTCGTTCGACACCGTCTCGGCCGCACCGATGCCCAGGCCGAGGAACGCGAAGGCGACGGCGACGGTGAGCGCGGACGCTCCTCCGGGCGCCCCGCTGCCGAGGGCCAGCAGGATGTACCCGACGGCCGAGACCAGCAGTCCGGCCGGGACGACGAGGCGCGGAGCGACGCGGCGCGCGATCGGCACCACGCCGAGCCCGGCCAGGATCATCACGGCGAGGCCCGGCACGAGCACGAGGCCCGCCTCCAGGGGCGAGAGCCCGACCACGAGCTGCAGGTGCTGCGAGAGGAAGAAGAGCCCGCCGACCAGCGCGGTGACGCTGAGGAGGTTGACCACGATCGCCGCACTGAACGAGCCGCGGCGGAAGAGCGAGAGATCGAGCATCGGCGAGGCCCGGCGCTGCTGGCGGCGGACGAACAGAACTCCCGAGACGACGCCCACGACGAGCGCCGCGACGCCGACCGCGTCGATCCCGTGCTCGGCGAAGGACTTCACCGCGTAGACGACCGGCGCCATGGTCGCCAGCGACAGCAGGATGCTGACCACGTCGACCGGGCCGGGCTGCGGGTCGCGCGACTCCGGCACCAGGATCGGCACCAGGACGACCAGCGGGAGCAGCACGGGCACCGCGAGCAGGAACACCGACCCCCAGGGGAAGTGCTCGAGCAGCACGCCGCCGACCAGCGGGCCGATGCCCGAGCCCACGGCGAAGCCGGTCGCCCAGATCGCGATCGCGAGGCGGCGCTGGTCGCGGTCGGGGAAGACGCTGCGCAGGAGCGAGAGCGTCGAGGGCATCAGCATCGCGCCGAAGAAGCCCAGTGCCGCGCGGGCGCCGATGAGCGCCGCGGCGGTGGGAGCGAACGCGGCCACGACCGAGACGGCGGCGAAGCCGACCGCGCCGACCAGCAGGAGGCGCCGCCGCCCGACGCGGTCGCCGAGACTGCCCATCGCCACCAGCAGGCCCGCGAGCACCAGCGGGTAGGCGTCGACGATCCACAGCAGCTCGGTGCCGGAGGGGCCCAGATCCTCGGCGATCGAGGGGAGCGCGAAGTTCAGCACCGTGTTGTCGACCGAGACCAGCAGCACCGGGAGCATCAGCACCGCGAGCGCCACCCAGGCGCGTCGCCCGACCCGGTCGGCGGCGCCGGCGGTGTCGTGGGTGGAGACGGGAGCGGTGCGCGCGGACACGGGGACGACCTTTCAGAGGAGAACGGAGAGAGTATACCGTCCAGCCGGTACAGTCGCCACTGATCCGCCGTAGGATGGTCGCCGTGCCTCCTGCCCCCGCCCGCGACCGCGTCCTCGACGCGTTCGAGCAGCTCCTCATCGAGCAGGGCGAGCGCGCCGCGACCCTCGACGCCGTCGCCCGCGAGGCCGGAGTCTCCAAGGGCGGGCTGCTCTACCACTTCCCCTCGAAGGACGCCCTCGTCGACGGGCTCCTGCAGCGCCTCGACGCGCGGCGGGAGGCGGACGTCGCGCAGAGCCTCGCCGCTCCCGAGGGCGTGGTCGCCTACCTGCTGCGCACCTCCTTCGCCGCCGACTCGGCCTTCGACCGCACGATCCTCGCCGTGTCGCGCATCGCGCAGGGGCACGACGAGCGCGCCAGCGGCGGCCTCGCGCGGATCCACGACAGCTGGAACGAGGTGGTCGCCGACGCCGTGGGCGACCCGCTCGTCGCCCGGGCGATCGTCCTGATGAGCGACGGGCTCTACTACAACTCCGCCCTGCTCCCCACGGGCTCGCCGTCGCGCGGCGAGGCCGAGGACGTCCTCGCGGTCGTCCAGCGCCTCCTCGGGAGCTGAGTCGCGCCGCCCCGGCGGACCCGCTACAGCTCGACGACCCCGTCGATCAGGGTCACCGTCGCGCCGCCGATCCAGATCGCGCCGTCCGTGCTCTCGACGCGCACGCGCCCGGCTCGGCCCAGCTCCGCGCCCTGGGCCGCGGTGTAGCGCTCGGGCAGCACGCCGCTGCCGATCAGCCACTGGGCGATCCCCGCATTGAGGCTCCCCGTCACCGGGTCCTCGGACACACCGGCGTCGGGGATGAACGCCCGCACCTCGACCGCGCACTCGCCTCCCGCCGGATGCTCGCCCACGACGCCGACGGGGAGCCCGGCGAGGAGAGCCTGGTCCGGCCGCAGCGCGAGGACCTGCTCCGCCGACGCGAGCCGCACGGCCAGCCAGCCGGGACCGTTGTCGACCCACTCGTGGTCGAGGATCTCCGCGCGCGGGATCCGCAGAGCCGCAGCCACCCGCTCGAGCGTCGCCTCGTCGACCGGCCCGGTCCGCCGGCGGGGCGGGGCGGCGAAGGCGATGCCCTCCTCCGTCACCCTCAGCCGGACGAGACCCGCGGCGCACTCCTGCACGAGCTCCCCCGCCGCGCGGGCCGTCCCTCCGGCCGCGAGCCAGGCGTGCGCGCTCCCGAGGGTCGGGTGCCCGGCGAAGGGCAGCTCCCCGCCCGGCGTGAAGATCCGCAGCCGATAGTCGGCCGCGGGGTCGCTCGGGCGGAGGAGGAAGGTCGTCTCGGAGAGGTTCGTCCAGCGCGCGAACTCCGCCATCGCGGCGTCGCCCACGCCGTCGCCGTCGACGACGACCGCCACCGGGTTGCCCCGGAACGGCGCGGCGCCGAAGACGTCGACCTGAGCGAACCGCCGCGTGCTCACTGCTCGGTGATGTCGATCTCCTGCATGAGGTCGGCGTCGATCGCGACGCGGACCTTCTCGAGCAGGCCGTCGGGGGCGGGAGAGTCGATGGTGATCACCGAGAGCGCCTTGCCGCCCGCCTCGGTGCGCGCGATCTGCATGCCCGCGATGTTGACCGCGGCGTCGCCGAACTCGCGGCCGTAGACCGCGACGATCCCGGGGCGGTCGACGTAGCTCATGACGACGAGGTGCTTCGCGAGGGGGACCTCGACGTCGTAGCCGTTGATCGCCACGATCTTCTCGACCTGCTTGGTGCCGGTCAGCGTGCCCGAGACCGAGATCTGCGAGCCGTCCGAGAGCGCGCCGCGCAGCGTGATCACGTTGCGGTACTCGTCCGAGACCGGCTCCGTGATCAGGCGCACCTCGATGCCGCGCTGCTCCGCGAGCACCGGCGCGTTGACGTAGGACACCGTCTCCGAGACCACGTTGGTGAACACGCCCTTGAGAGCCGCCAGCTTGAGGACCTTCACGTCGTAGCCGGCGAGCTCGCCGCGCACCTCGACGTCGATGGAGGTGACCGGCGAGTCCGCGAGGCCCGAGAAGACCTGGCCGAGCTTCTCGACCAGCGGGATGCCGGGGCGCACGTACTCGTCGATCACGCCGCCGGCGACGTTCACGGCGTCCGGCACGAGCTCACCCGAGAGCGCGAGGCGCACCGAGCGGGCGACCGAGACGCCGGCTTTCTCCTGCGCCTCGTCGGTCGAGGCCCCGAGGTGCGGAGTGACGACCACGTTCTCGAGGGCGAGCAGCGGCGATCCGGTCGGCGGCTCCTTCACGAACACGTCGAGTCCGGCGCCGGCGATGGTCTTCGCGACGAGCGCGCGGTGCAGCGCGTCCTCGTCGATGAGGCCGCCGCGGGCCACGTTCACGATGAACGCCGACGGCTTCATCAGCGCCAGCTGATCGTCCGAGATCATGCCCGTCGTCTCGGGGGTCCTCGGCATGTGGATCGTGATGAAGTCGCTCTCGGCCAGCAGCTCCTCCAGGGAGAGGAGCGTGACGCCGAGCTGCTGCGCGCGGGCGCTGGTCACGTAGGGGTCGTAGGCGACGACGTTCACACCGAAGGCCTGCAGGCGCGCGGTGATCAGCGCGCCGATGCGGCCGAGGCCGATGATGCCGACGGTCTTCTCGTAGAGCTCGACGCCCGTGTACTTCGAGCGCTTCCAGAGGCCCTGCGCGAGCGCGCTGTGCGCGGCGGGGATGTGGCGGGCGAGGCTCAGGATGTGGCCGACGGTGAGCTCGGCGGCCGAGATGATGTTCGAGGTCGGCGCGTTCACGACCATGACGCCCGCGGCGGTCGCGGCGGTGATGTCGACGTTGTCCAGGCCCACACCGGCGCGGGCGATCACCTGGAGCGAGGGGGCCGCGGCGATCGCCTCCGCGTCGACCTGCGTCGCGGAGCGCACGAGGATCGCGTGCGCCGTGGCGAGGGCCTCGAGCAGCGCCGGGCGGTCGGTGCCGTCCACGGAGCGGATCTCGAAGTCGGGACCGAGCGCGTCCACGGTGGCGGGCGAGAGTTCTTCGGCGATCAGGACGACCGGCTTTGTCACGAGAGGCGCTTCCTTCGGAGAGGGGACGGAGCGGGCACCGAGGCGGGGGCGTCGGCAGCCCCCCGTCACTGTAGCGGAGGGGTGCGCGCGCCCCGCGCCGTGTGACGCCGCCGGTCAGCTCAGCGAGACCAGGCTCTCGACGCCGAGGACGAGCTGCACGTCGAGCGAGAGCGCCGCCGAGAGGCAGAGGGCCGCCGCGAGCAGTCCGACGCGCGCCGGGAGTCCCCGGCGGCGGCCGAGCAGGACGGCGGCGACGAAGCAGGCGACCGGCAGCACCAGGCCGAGCAGGAGCACCGCCCAGCCCGTCGGATCCAGGTCGGTGCCGAGGGAGGCCGCGTAGCTGCGCAGGCCGATCAGGTTGCCGACCGCCTCCCAGACGTCCCAGGCGAAGAAGAGCGCGAACACCACGGCGACGAGGACGGAAGCGGCCAGGCGACGGCCGGGCCGGTCGCGCCGGCCGGTCCCGCCGAGGGTGGCCCGGGTCGAGTCGGTCATCAGGCCCCCTTCAGGAACGGCAGCGGAGCGAGGAGGACGAGTCCGGCGACCAGCCAGAGCACGCGGGTGCGCACCCGGGAGTCGCGGGTGGCGAGGAGCACCACGGCGAACCACACCGGCGGCGCCAGGACCGCCAGCCAGAGCCCGAGCGAGTAGAGGGCGCCGCCGAGCGCATCGCCCGCGAAGCCGGCCGCGGCGACCGGCGACTGCCGCGTCGCCGTGATCGCCCAGGCGATGGCGTACAGGAGGTAGAGGCCGGCCGCGATGCCCGCCGCGATCAGTAGAGCGGACGAGGACGCGGCCTCGTCGTCGGGGTCCTCGACCTCGGAGTCGTCGTCGTCCGAGCCGTCGTCCGCCGGGCCCGCCCCCGCGACCGTGCGGGGCGTCCGGCGCACGCGCGCCGTCCCCGCGGCGAGCGTCGGGTCCGCGCCCTCGCCCGCCCACTCCAGGGCCTCGTCGTCCGCGTCGTCCTCCGGGACGGCGTCCGGCCCGCGGTCCGCCGGCGGGGTCGCCGCGTCGTCGTCCTCCGGGGAGCGGCCCGGTCCACCATCGATCACCGCAACACCCTAGCCGCGCGCACCTCGCAGGAGGCTCGGAGCCCGCCGCCGCCTCCCCGACACCCGGCGGACACCCCGCGTCCTCCCCCGGGGGCGAGGCTGAGCGGATGGACGACCGCCGCCGCCGCTTCGTCGCCCTCGGCGACTCCTTCACGGAGGGGGTCGGCGACCCGCACCCGCGCCTGCCGAACGGGGTGCGCGGCTGGGCCGACCGCGTCGCCGAGCGCCTGGCGAAGGCCGAGCCGGGCTGGGAGTACGCGAATCTCGCCGTCCGCTCGAAGCGCCTCGCCCAGATCACCGAGGACCAGCTCGCGCCCGCCCTCGCGCTCCGCCCCACCCTGATCACGCTGTACGCCGGCGGCAACGACATCCTCGACCTCGGCACCGACACCGTCGATCTGATCACCCGCTACGAGGCGCTCGTCGACGCGCTCGCGACCACCGGCGCCTCCCTCGTGCTCTTCACCGGCGTCGACATCCCGGGACTGCCCGCCCCGCGGATGTTCCTGCGCCGCAACCACCTCTACAACAGCGCCGTCCGCCGGATCGCCCGCGAGCGGGGCGCGATCCTCGTCGACTACTGGGCGATGCGGGAGTTCCACTCCCCCGTGCTCTGGTCGCCCGACCGGATGCACCTCTCCAAGCGCGGCCACCGCGTCCTGGCCGGCCGCGTGCTCGACACGCTCGGCGTGCATCACACGATCTCGACCGGGCCCTGGGACGCCCCCGAGCCGCTCCGCCTCCGCGCACGGCTGCGCGAGCAGCGCCGCTGGGCCGCCGACTGGGTCCTCCCCCTCGTCGGCCGCAAGCTGCGCCGGGTCACGCTCGGCGACCACCTCTCGCCCCGGTGGCCGGACCCCGTCCTCGTCCCGCCGAAGGGCGGTCTCCGCCGTCTCGTCCGCGAGCTCGAGCGGTAGTCGCGCCCCGGACGCGGAGGAGCCCCGGCCCGGCGAGGGGATCCCGGTGGACGGGTCCCTCGTCGGGCCGGGGCTCCCCCGGTCGACGCGGTGCGACTAGCGCGCGACGCTGCCGTCGGTGTAGTCCTCGTCGGTCTGCTTCCAGGCGAAGAGCTTGCGCAGCTCGCGGCCGGTCTCCTCGATCGGGTGCTTCTCGCCCTTGGCGCGCAGCTCCTGGAACTCGGGTCCGCCCGCGTCCTGGTCGCCGATGAAGCGCTTCGCGAAGGCGCCGCTCTGGATGTCGCCGAGGACGGCCTTCATGTTCTCCTTCACGCGCGGGTCGATGACGCGCGGGCCGGAGACGTAGTCGCCGTACTCGGCGGTGTCGGAGACGCTCCAGCGCTGCTTGGCGATGCCGCCCTCCCACATGAGGTCGACGATGAGCTTGAGCTCGTGCAGCACCTCGAAGTAGGCGATCTCGGGCTGGTAGCCGGCCTCGACGAGGGTCTCGAAGCCGTACTGGACGAGCTGCGAGGTGCCGCCGCAGAGCACGGCCTGCTCGCCGAACAGGTCGGTCTCGGTCTCCTCGGTGAAGGTGGTCTTGATGACGCCGGCGCGGGTGCCGCCGATGGCCTTCGCGTAGGACTTCGCGGTCTCCCAGGCGGTGCCGGTCGCGTCGTTCTCGACGGCGATGATGTCCGGGATGCCGCGGCCGGCGACGAACTCGCGGCGCACGGTGTGGCCGGGGGCCTTCGGCGCGATGAGGATGACGTCGACGCCCGCGGGCGCCTCGATGTAGCCGAAGCGGATGTTGAAGCCGTGCGCGAAGGCGAGGGTCTTGCCCTCGGTCAGCGCGGAGGCGATCTGCTCGCTGTAGATCGCGCGCTGGTGCTGGTCCGGCGCGAGGATCATGATCAGGTCGGCCCAGGCCGCGGCGTCGGCGACGCTCTTGACCTCGAAGCCGTCGTCCTCGGCCTTGGCGGTCGACTTCGACCCCTCCTTCAGCGCGATGACGACCTGGACGCCGGAGTCGCGGAGGTTCTGCGCATGCGCGTGGCCCTGCGAGCCGTAGCCGACGATCGCGACCTTCTTGGACTGGATGATGGAGAGGTCGGCGTCGGCGTCGTAGATGAGCTCGGTCACGTGGTGAGTCCTTTTCTGTAGTGGAGAGTTCGCGGTCAGTTCTTGAAGACGCGCTCGGTGATCGACTTGGAGCCGCGCCCGATGGCGAGCAGGCCCGACTGCGCGATCTCCTTGATGCCGTAGGGCTCGATCACCCGCAGGAACGCGTTGGTCTTGCCGGTGTCGCCGGTGACCTCGATCACCAGGGCGTCCGTCGCGACGTCGACCACGCGGGCGCGGAAGAGCGTGACGGCCTCGAGCACCTGCGATCGCGTGACGTTGTCGACGCGGACCTTGACGAGCAGGTGCTCGCGCTGGACCGACTGGTCGGTGTCGAGCTCGACGATCTTGATCACGTTGACGAGCTTGTTGAGCTGCTTCGTGACCTGCTCGAGCGGCAGGTCCTCGACGTCCACGGCGACCGTGATGCGCGAGAGCCCGGCCAGCTCGGTCGGACCGACCGCCAGCGACTCGATGTTGAAGCCGCGGCGGGCGAACAGCCCGGCGACACGGGTGAGCAGTCCCGGCTTGTCCTCGACGAGCAGGGAGAGAACGTGGTGCGTCATGCGGGTCTACTCCTCGTCGTCCCAGGTCGGGCTGTGGTCTCGGGCGTACTGGACGTAGCTGTTGGAGACGCCCTGCGGGACCATCGGCCAGACCATGGAGTCGCGGCTGACGACGAAGTCGATCACCACGGGCCGGTCGTTGGTGGCGATGGCGAGGCGGATGGCGTCGTCGATCTCCTCCGGCTTCGTGACGCGGATGCCGAGCGCGCCGTAGGCGTCGGCGAGCTTCACGAAGTCGGGCACCCGGACGGTGTCGTGACCCGTGTTGAGGTCGGTGTTGGAGTAGCGGCCCTCGTAGAACAGGGTCTGCCACTGGCGCACCATGCCGAGCGAGGAGTTGTTGATCACCGCGACCTTGATCGGGATGTCGTTGATCGTGCAGGTGGCGAGCTCCTGATTGGTCATCTGGAAGCAGCCGTCGCCGTCGATCGCCCACACGGTGCGCTCGGGCTCGCCGACCTTGGCGCCCATCGCCGCGGGCACGGAGTAGCCCATGGTGCCGGCGCCGCCGGAGTTCAGCCACGAGTTGGGGCGCTCGTACTTGATGAACTGCGCCGCCCACATCTGGTGCTGGCCGACGCCGGAGGCGAAGACGCCCTCGGGGCCGGTGATCTCGCCGATGCGCTTGATGACGTACTGCGGCGAGAGCAGGCCGTCGTTCGGCTCGGTGTAGCCGAGCGGGAACTCCGTCTGCAGGCCCTTGAGGTAGCTCCACCACTCGGAGGTGTCGGCGCGGCCGTCGGCGGAGGCCTTGGCGAACGCGTCGGTGAGGTCCGGGAGGACGTCCTTGAGGTCGCCCACGATCGGCACGTCGGCGGTGCGGATCTTGGAGATCTCGGCCGGGTCGATGTCGACGTGCACGACCTTGGCGTGGGGCGCGAAGAGCGCCGCCTTGCCGGTCACGCGGTCGTCGAAGCGCGAGCCCAGCGCGAGGATCAGGTCCGCCTCCTGCAGCGCGAGCACCGCGGGGACGGTGCCGTGCATGCCGGGCATGCCCAGGTGCTGCTCGTGCGAGTCCGGGAACGCTCCGCGCGCCATCAGCGTGGTCACCACGGGGGCGCCGCAGGCCTCGGCGAACGCCTTCAGCTCGGCGGCCGCGCGGGCGCGGATGATGCCGCCGCCCACGTAGAGCACCGGCTTCCGCGACTCGACCAGCAGCTGGGCCGCGGCCTGGATCTGCTTGCCGTGGGCCTTCGTGACCGGACGGTAGCCGGGCAGGTCGATCTTCGGCGGCCAGAGGAACGGCGCCTGGTCCTGCTGCGCGTCCTTCGTGATGTCGACCAGCACGGGGCCGGGGCGGCCGGTGGTGGCGATCAGCGCGGCGGAGGCGAGGGCCGAGGGGATGTCCTCGGGACGCGTCACGAGGATGGAGTGCTTCGTGATCGGCATCGTGATGCCGACGATGTCCGCCTCCTGGAACGCGTCGGTCCCCATGAGCGTCGAGAACACCTGGCCGGTGATCGCGAGCATCGGGACGGAGTCCATGTAGGCGTCCGCGATCGCGGTGACCAGGTTGGTCGCTCCGGGGCCCGAGGTCGCGATGCAGACGCCGAGCCTGCCGGTCGCCGAGGCGTAGCCCTCGGCGGCGTGGCCGGCGCCCTGCTCGTGGCGGACCAGGATGTGCCGGATCTTCGAGGAGTCCATCAGCGGGTCGTAGACCGGGAGGATCGCGCCGCCGGGCAGGCCGAAGACGTCCTCGATCCCGAGCATCTCGAGCGAGCGGACGACCGCCTGCGCTCCGGTGAGGACCTCGGCCGCGGGGGCGGCCCCGGGAGCGGAGGCGGGTCGGGGTGGCTGGGGCGTCGGTGCGGGCTGCACGGCGGACGGATCCGGAGTCATGCGGGTGTCGATTCCTTCAGGAGGTGGTGCGGCGGCGGGCAGAGCCGGAGGCGAGTGCCCGGGAACGCGAGTGCGCGGCCGGCCGGAGCGGGCCGGGTCACCCGGTGACGGCGCCCTCGGCTGCCGAGCGGACGAGCTTGGCGTACTTGGCGAGGACACCGCGGGTGTAGCGCGGAGGGAGAGGGGCCCAGCCTTCTCGGCGGGCGGCGAGCTCGGACTCGTCGACGAGTAGGTCGATCGAGCGAGCGGCGATGTCGACCCGAATCGGGTCTCCGTCGCGAACGAATGCGATGGGACCTGCGTCCACCGATTCGGGAGCTATGTGGCCGATGCACAGGCCGGTTGTGCCGCCTGAGAATCGTCCGTCCGTCAACAGTAGTACATCTTTTCCGAGCCCGGCCCCCTTGATGGCGGCGGTGATGGCGAGCATCTCGCGCATGCCGGGACCGCCCTTGGGGCCCTCGTAGCGGATGACCACCACGTCGCCCTTCTCGATCCGGCCCTCGGTCAGAGCGTCCATCGCGGCGCGCTCGCGCTCGAACACGCGGGCCGGACCCTCGAAGACGGAGGCGTCGAAGCCGGCGGTCTTGACGACCGCGCCCTCGGGGGCGAGCGAGCCCTTGAGGATGGTGAGCCCGCCGGTCGCGTGGATCGGGTTGTCGAGGGTGCGGATGACCTCGCCGTCCAGCGGTGCGATGTCCATCGCGGCGAGGTTCTCGGCGACCGTTCTCCCGGTGACCGTCAGGCAGTCGCCGTGGAGCAGCCCGGCGTCCAGGAGCGCCTTCATCACGGCCGGGACGCCGCCGTGGCGGTCGACGTCGTTCATGACGTACTTGCCGAAGGGCTTGAGGTCGCCGATGTGCGGGATCGTGTCGCCGATGCGGTTGAAGTCGTCGATCGTGAGGTCGACCTCGGCCTCGTTGGCGATCGCGAGCAGGTGCAGGATGACGTTGGTCGACCCGCCGAAGGCCATCGCCACCGCGATCGCGTTCTCGAACGCCTCCTTGGTGAGGATGTCGCGGGCCGTGGTGCCGTTGCGCAGCAGCTCGACGACGGCCTCGCCGGACTTGCGGGCGAAGTAGTCGCGGCGGCGGTCGGCGGCGGCGGGCGAGGCGGAGCCGGGCAGGCTCATGCCGAGCGCCTCGGCCACGCTGGCCATGGTGTTGGCGGTGTACATGCCGCCGCAGGAGCCCTCGCCCGGGGCGAAGGCGCACTCGATGCGCTTGGCGTCCTCCTCGGACATGATCCCGGCCTTGACGCCGCCGACGGCCTCGAAGGAGTCGATGATCGTGATGTCCTTCTCGGTGCCGTCCGAGAGCTTGACCCAGCCCGGAGCGATCGAGCCGGCGTAGACGAACACGGCGGCGAGGTCGAGGCGGGCCGCGGCCATCAGCATGCCGGGCAGCGACTTGTCGCAGCCGGCCAGCATGACGGTGCCGTCCAGGCGCTCGGCCATCATCACGGTCTCGACGGAGTCGGCGATGACCTCGCGGGAGACGAGCGAGAAGTGCATGCCCTCGTGGCCCATCGAGATGCCGTCCGAGACGGAGATGGTGCCGAACTGGAGCGGGTAGCCGCCGCCGGAGTGCACGCCCTCCTTCGCGGAGCGCGCGAGGCGCTCGAGCGAGAGGTTGCAGGGGGTGATCTCGTTCCACGAGGACGCGATGCCGATCTGGGGCTTCTCCCAGTCGTCATCGCCCATCCCGACCGCCCGCAGCATCCCGCGCGACGTCGTGGCCTCGATGCCGTCCGTGACGGTGCGCGAGCGGGGCTTCCAATCGATTTCCGGCATGCGATGAGGCTACCGCCTCGCGCGCGGTGCCCCTGCTCGCCGGGCGGACCCGGACCGGCCCGCGCACCCGTTCCTGCCCCGGCCTCCGGCAGCGGCACCGGATGCGGACGTCCCCGCGGATCTCCGACTCGTCGCGAACGGCCGCTCCCCGCGTCGGCGGACGGCCGTCCTCGGCGAGTCGGCGATCCGGGACCCGCCGACGCTGACCGCCGGAAGGGGGCTGCTACTCCGCGCGCAGGTCGGCCAGCAGCCGGAGTGCGTGCGCGACCTGCTCGGGACCGCGGACCCGGTAGGAGGCCGCGGTGGTGCCCTCGCCGCTCTTGATGCCGACGTCGCCGGAGCCGAGGACCGCGAAGGCGTCCTCGTCCGTCACGTCGTCGCCCGCGTAGAGGACGGCGGTCGCGCCGGTGTAGCGGCGGAGGTGCTGCACGGCCTCGCCCTTGGTGGTCGAGCGGACCGAGAACTCCAGGACGTTCTTCCCCTCACGGACGGTGACCCCCTGCACCTCGGCGCGCGCCTCGGAGAGGGCGACGACGTGGGCGACGCGGCTGTGGCGCTCGGTCGCGAGGCGGGTGTGCAGGGCGAAGCCGGCCGGCTTGTCCTCGATCCAGACGTTGTCGATCCCGCGGGCGATGCCCTTCAGGACGTCCTCGAGCACTCCCACCTTCTCGAGCTCGTCGTCGTCGAGCCGGACCGCGTCCTCCTCGGGGTCGAGGCGGATCTCGATGCCGTGGGAGCCGACCAGCAGCGCCTCGTCCGGCAGCTGCGAGACCTCCTCCAGGCTCCCGAGCGCCCGGCCGGAGACCAGCGCGACCCGGGTGCCGGGGAGGGCGAGGAGCCGCAGCACGGCCTCGCGCGCCTCGGGGAGCGCCCGCGCGCGGGCGGGGTCGTCGACCTCGGGCGCGAGTGTGCCGTCGAAGTCGAGGGCCACCAGGAGCCGGTCGGCCGCGGCGAGCTCCCGCAGCGCCGCCGCGAGCCGCTCGGGCGCTCCCTCGCTCATCGCGCGCCGCCGTCGAGCTCGCGGTCGTCGGCGGCCTCCCGCTCGAGCTCGGCCGCCTGTCCGTGCGCCGAGTCGTCGCGGTGCTCGGCCTCCTGGCCGTGCGGCGCCTCCTGCCCGCGGGCGGCGGGCCGCACGTCGAGCTGCTGGCCGGCCGCGTGCTCCGCGAGAGCGGAGAGGAACGACTCGGACCAGCGCGCCACGTCGTTCTCGAGCACGCGGCGACGGAGCGCGCGCATGCGCCGGGTGCGCTCGACGCGCGGCATCCGCGCCGAGGCCTCCATCGCGTCCTTCAGCCCCGAGATGTCGTGCGGGTTCACCTGCACGGCCTGCTTGAGCTCGTCGGCCGCTCCGGCGAACTCGCTCAGCACGAGCACGCCGTCGTTGTCGAAGCGGGACGCGACGTACTCCTTCGCGACGAGGTTCATCCCGTCGCGCAGGGCCGTCACGAGCATGACGTCGGCGGCGAGGTAGAGCGCCACCATCTCCTCGCGCGGGTAGCCGTGATGGAGGTAGCTGATCGCCGGGTGCCCGAGCGTGCTGTAGTCGCCGTTGATCCGGCCGACCTGCAGCTCGATGTCGTCGCGCAGCTGCCGGTAGGTGTCCACGCGCTCGCGGCTCGGGCTCGCGACCTGCACCAGCACCGCGTCCTCGGAGGTGAGGCGGCCGTCCGCCAGGAGCTCGCCGAAGGCCTTCAGGCGGTGGCCGATCCCCTTGGTGTAGTCGAGCCGGTCGACGCCGAGCATGATCGTCGCGGGGTTGCCCAGCTCGGCACGGATCTCGGCGGCGCGGGCCTGGATCTCGGGGGTGCGCGCCATCGCCTCGAACGACGCGGAGTCGATCGAGATCGGGAAGTGCCGGGCGACGACCGGGCGCACGCTCGCCCCGCGCCGCGAGCGGTTGACGCGGCGGGTGCCGCCGACGGCCTCCTCCTCGACCGGGACCTCGACGACCGTGCTGCGGGTGTCGTAGCCCAGCAGGCGCCGGACCGCGCGGAGGAAGCTGCCCGCGTCTCCCTGGCGCTGGAAGCCGATCACGTCGGCGCCGAGCAGGCCCTCGACGATCTGCCGGCGCCACGGGAGCTGCGCGAAGATCCCGTAGGGCGGGAACGGGATGTGGTTGAAGAAGCCGATCGTGACGTCGGGCCGGAGCTCCCGCAGCATCTTGGGCACGAGCTGGAGCTGGTAGTCCTGGACCCAGACCACGCCGTCCTCCTCCGTCACGGCCGCGGCCGCCTCGGCGAAGCGCTGGTTGACCCGCACGTAGGCGTCCCACCAGTCGCGGTGGTAGGTCGGGGGCGCGATCACGTCGTGGTACAGCGGCCAGAGCGTGTCGTTCGAGAAGCCCTCGTAGTAGTCCTCGAGCTCCTGCGCGCTGAGGGCGACGGGGACGATCTGCACGCCGTTGTCGACGAACGGGGCGACCTCCTCGTCGGCCACGCCGGGCCAGCCGACCCAGGCGCCCTCGTTCGCGCGCATCACGGGCTCGAGCGCGGTGACCAGCCCGCCGGGCGAGGTCTTCCAGGAGGCGGTGCCGTCCTCGGCCACGACGCGGTCCACGGGGAGGCGGTTCGAGACGACCACGAACGCGTTGCGCTCGGTCCCTCCCGAGGTCCCGGCGTCGGTCCTGTCAGCGGCGGAGGAGGCGGAGGCGGAGTGCGGAGGAATGGGGGTCCCTTTTCGTCGGTCGAGCCGTCGTCGTGCCCGTCGAGGCTATCAGCCGGCCCCGCTCGGGGGACGGGGGATCAGCCCTGCACGAGGGCGAGGGCGAGCGTCGCTCCGCCCACCGTCGGGACGACCGCGACGAGTCCGAGGAGCGCGTACTGGCGCCACGAGACGTGCACGCCCAGCGCGGTCAGCCTCTGGTGCCAGAGCAGGGTGGCGAGCGAGGCCCACGGGGTGATCAGCGGCCCGGCGTTCACGCCGATCAGCAGGGCGACCAGGCGGAGCGGATCCGCCGCGACGGGCTCGAGGGCGAGGTAGGCGGGCAGGTTGTCGACCAGGTTGGAGGCGACCGCGCCGGAGCCGGCGAGGCGCAGCAGGTCGAGCGTCCCGCTCCCCTCCCCCGCGACCACGGCGAGCGCCGCGCCCAGCCCGAGCTGGTGCGCCGCCTCCATCGCCACGAAGAGGCCCGACGCGAACACGACGAGCTGCCACGGCAGGAGGGCGGGCGTGAGCGCCGCGGGACGGCGCACCGCGAAGAGGACGATCAGCGCGACCGCGGCGACCGTCGCCGGGATCCACACCTCGAGGCCCGAGACGAGCGCCGGCAGGAGCAGCGCCACGACGGTCCCCGCGCCGACGAGCAGCACCCGGTCCTCCACCGGCGTCCGCTCCCCCGGGGTGTAGCGCCCGGCCAGCTCGCGCCGGTAGCGGATCGCGAGGATCAGCACGGGCACGACGGCCGCGACGAGCGCGGGCACCGCGGTCAGCGCGGCGAAGGCGAAGGGGCCCTCGACCCCCAGGCGCCGCTGCGCGAGCAGGTTGGTGAGGTTCGAGACGGGGAGGAGGAGGGAGGCGCAGTTCGCCAGCCAGACCGTGGCCATCGCGAACGGCAGGGGCGGGACGCGCACGTGCGCCGCGAGCAGGACCACGACCGGGGTCAGGAGCACGGCGGTCGTGTCGAGCGAGAGGAACACCGTGCTGACGACGGCCATCGCCACCACCAGCAGCCAGAGCACCGCGGTCCGCCCGCGGCCCCACTCGGCGGAGCGCTCGGCGACCACGGTGAAGACGCCGGCCTCGGAGGCCAGCTCGGCGACCACGGTCACCGCGACCACGAAGCCGAGGATCGGCGCCGTCCGCTCGACCAGCTCGCCCAGCGCGTCCATCGGGAGGACCCCCGTGACGACGGCCACCGCCCCGACGATGAGCAGCACCGCCCCGATCACAGCCGTGCGCATGTCGTTCCCGTTCTCCTCGGCGTGCCCCGGCTCGAGGATTCGGGTCCCGGCGGCGGTCCACCGTAGCGGGACAACCCCTCGGTGCTGTCAAGCGTTCCTCTGAGAGGTTTCGCACCCGCTAGCGTCGGGGTGAACACGGGAGGCACACGCATGCGCAAGTTCATCCTCAACTCCAGCGTCATCAGCGCGATCGTCGGCGGCTGGTCGATCCTGCAGACCACGCGCAAGGGCCCGCGCGACTGGCGCCTGGCCCTCCAGTGGGTCAGCTGGGCCATCTCGGTCACCGTCGCCCTGGGCTCCGTGTCCTACGACTCGAAGGAGATCGTCAAGGAGGAGCGCGGCAAGAAGCGCGACCGCTAGGCCCTCCTGACGCGCCGCCTCCCCGCGGGGCGGCGTGTCAGCCGGTCTCCCGACCCGGTGGCGGCGACACTGTTCCCAGTCGCTGCCGGCACGGGAAACGGGGTTCGTCATGAGGTTTCGTCTGAGGCGTCGCAAGGCGGCCCCCGAGGTCGTCGAGGCGGCCCCCGTCCTCACGCAGGACGAGCTCTTCGCCGTCGTCCACGAGCGGCTCGCGGCCTTCGTCGGATCCGAGGGCGCCTGGGTCGTCACGCGCCGCAGCCACGACGACCGCGACCCGATCTTCCACGGGATGCTCGCGCGCTCCCTCGCCCACGAGCTCTCCGCCGCCATCCAGGAGGAGCAGCTCCGCGCCGGCGCCGAGCGGACGTCGTCCCCGGTCACCGAGGCGATCCCCGTGATGCGCGCCTCCACTCCCCCGGTGGAGCCGGCCGCCCTCACCTGGGAGCCGAAGCCGATCGCCGTCTGGGCGGAGCCGGCCCCCGCCGACTTCGCCGTCGACACCCCCGTCGCGACCCGCTCCTGACCCGAGCGGTCGGCCGGCGGGCTCGCCCTCCGGCCGACCCGACGAGCGACGTCGCCCTTCCCGCTGATCGAGGAGGCGGCGCGGCCGCCGTCTCGAGATCCCCCGCGGCCGCCCCTCCCCCGGCCGCCCGTCAGAGCGTCGGCCAGCTCCCGGGTCCCTCGCTGCCCGCCGGGTACTCGTCGAGCGGCACTCGATCCGCGTGCCACGCGTCGATCGCGGGCTGCACGATGCGCCAGCACTCCTCTGCGGCGTCCCCGCGGACCGAGAGCGACGGGTCGTCGTCGAGGATCCCCGAGATGACCTCGCCGTACGCCAGCAGCTCGCCCGCGCCGAAGGTCGCCTCCAGCGAGGCGCGCTCGAGCGTGTACGGGTCGCCGGGGCCGTTGATGTTCAGCTCGAGCGACATCTGGTCGGGCGCGAGGAACAGCCGCAGCACGGACGGCGCCTCGGTGCCCACGAAGCCGCGGGGCAGGTGCGGCACCGGCTTGAAGCGGATGACCACTTCGCGTCGCCGCTCCCCGAGCGCCTTGCCGGAGCGGAGGGTGAACGGCACGCCGGCCCAGCGCCAGGTGTCGATCTCGACGACCAGCTCGGCCAGCGTCTCGGTCCGGCGAGCGGGGTCCACCCCCTTCTCGTCCGCGTAGGCGGGCAGCTCGCGTCCGTCGATCGTCCCCGCCGTGTAGCGGGCGCGGCGCGAGCTCGCGGCGGGGTCGTCGCCGTGCAGGCGGGTGGCGCGCAGGACGATCGACTTCGCGTCCCGGAGGTCGGCCGCGTCGAGCGAGGACGGCGGCTCCATCGCGATCACCGCGAGGACCTGCAGCAGGTGGCTCTGGATCATGTCGGTCAGCGCGCCCGCGCCGTCGTAGTAGCTCGCCCGCCCCTCGAGGGCCAGCTGCTCGTCGTAGACGATCTCGACGCTCTCGATGTGCTCGGCCGACCACAGCGGCTCGAGGATCCGGTTGGCGAAGCGCAGGCCGAGCACGTTCATCACGGTCGCGCGGCCGAGGAAGTGGTCGACGCGGTGGATGCGGTCCTCGGGGACCAGCGCGGCGAGGCGCTGGTTGAGGGCGTGCGCGCTCGCCTCGTCGGTCCCGAACGGCTTCTCCAGCGCCAGCACGGTGCCCTCCGGCAGGTCGTGGGCGGCGAGCGCCTCGCAGGCCTTCGCCGCGATCGCCGGCGGGAGGGCGAAGTAGACCGCCACCGGACCGGCGCAGCTCGCGAGCAGTGCGGCGAGCGCCTCCGGATCGGTGACGTCGACCTGCTGGTAGCGCGTGCCGGAGGTGAGCGCGTCCACGCCCTCGCCCTGCGCCTCGACGGTGGCGAAGGAGGCGGTCAGCACCTCGTGCCAGTGCTCCTGGGTCCAGTCCTCGCGTCCCGCGCCGACGAGGTGGACCCGCCGGTCGGTCTCGCGGGTCAGCAGCTGGCCGACGGCGGGGAGGAGGAGCCGCGAGGACAGGTCCCCCGTCGCTCCGAGGATGAGCAGGGTCGAGACGGTCTGTGCCATGCGGCTCACCCTACGGCGGCGCTGAAGAGCCCCGCTCCGCCTTGACTGGGAGGCCACAGCCGCACCTGAGAGGATCGCCGCATGGTCTCCCCGATCGAGGACTACGCCGTCCTCTCCGACTGCCGCACGGCCGCTCTCGTCTCCCGCGATGGGGGGATCGACTGGCTGTGCCTGCCGCGCTTCGACTCCGCCTCCGTCTTCGGCGCCCTCCTCGGCGGCGACGACCAGGGGCGCTGGTCGCTCCGGCCGGTGGACGGGGAGGCGACGAGCGAGCGCCACTACCTCGGCGACACGCTCGCGCTGGTCACCCGGTGGACGACGCCCACCGGCGTCGTCGAGGTGGTCGACGTGATGCCGCTGCGCGACGAGCGCGCCGAGCTGGTGCGCCGGGTGCGCGGAGTGTCGGGGACCGTCCGGATGCGGCAGGAGCTGCGCATCCGCTTCGACTACGCCCGCACCATGCCGTGGGTGCGGCAGGAGGGGACGGACGAGGATCCGCTGCTCGTCGCCGTCGCCGGGCCCGACGCGGTCGTGGTGCGCGGAGTGCGGTTGAAGGCCGTCGACCACGCCCACGCGGCGGAGTTCGACGTCGACGCGGACGCGGTCGTCGACCTCTCGATGGCGTGGTTCCCCTCGCACCAGCGGGCGCCGAAGCGCCTCGACGTCGACCGCGCGCTGGAGCGCACGCTCTCCTGGTGGTCCGAGTGGGCGTCGGCGATCGACTACGACGGGCCGCACCGCGACGCCGTCGTCCGCTCGCTGCTGACCCTCCGCGCCCTGACCGACGACGAGACCGGCGGCATCGTCGCGGCGGCGACCACCTCGCTCCCGGAGCAGTTCGGCGGCGCCCGCAACTGGGACTACCGCTACGTCTGGCTCCGCGACGCCTCGCTCACCCTGCAGGCCCTGCTCGCGCACGGGTTCGAGCAGGAGGCGCAGAAGTGGCGGGCCTGGCTGCTCCGCGCGGTCGCGGGCGCGCCGGAGGACGTGCAGATCATGTACGGCCTCGCCGGCGAGCGCGACCTGCCCGAGCGGGAGATGCCGAGCCTGCCCGGCTACGACGGCGCCTCCCCCGTGCGGATCGGGAACGCCGCCGTCGACCAGTACCAGGCGGACGTGATCGGCGAGGTGATGGTCGCTCTGCACGAGGCCCGCGTGGCCGGAGTGGACGAGACGGAGTTCTCCTGGCCGCTCCAGCGCGCGCTCCTGGGCTTCGTCGAGACCAACTGGCAGCGGCCGGACAACGGCATCTGGGAGATCCGGGGCGAGCCGCGGCACTTCACGCACTCGCGGGTCATGATCTGGGCCGCGCTCGATCGGGGCGTCCGCGCCGTGCGCGAGAACGGCCTGCCCGGTCCGGTCGAGACCTGGGAGCGCCTCCGCGACGAGGTGCGCGCCGAGATCGAGGCCCAGGGCTTCGACGCCGAGCGCGGCCACTTCGTGCAGTCCTACGGCTCGCCCGAGGTCGACGCGTCGCTCCTCGTGCTGCCGATGGTCGGCTTCGTCCCCGCCGACGACCCGCGGATGCTGGGCACCGTCGCCGAGCTGGAGCGCGTGCTCCTGCAGGACGGCCTGCTGCACCGCTACCGGACCGAGTCCTCGGTCGACGGCCTCGCCGGCGGCGAGCACCCGTTCCTCGCCTGCTCCTTCTGGCTCGTCCGGCAGTACGCCGACTCCGGCCGGATCGACGACGCGCGGACCCTGATGGACCGGCTCGTCGGGCTCTGCAACGACGTGGGCCTCCTCTCGGAGGAGTACGACGTCGAGGGCCGTCGGCACGCGGGGAACACTCCCCAGGCCCTCTCCCACCTCGCCCTGGTACAGGCGGCCGACGCGATCGCGGCAGCCCGATGAGGCGCCGCCGCGTCGTTCTCGCGAGCATCGGCGGAGTCCTCGGAGTCGCGGTCCTCGGCTTCCTCACCTGGAGCTCGATCGTCAGCGGCCCCGACGAGGACGCCCTCGCCCGCGTGCGCGCCGATCCGGCGATCGCGGTCGAGCGCACGGACGACGCGCTCGTGATGACGCCGACCTCGACCGGCGAGCTGGCCGGCACGGGCCTGGTCTTCATCCCCGGAGCGAAGGTCGACGCCTCCTCCTACGAGGCGACCCTGGCTCCGCTGGTCGAGGCCGGGGCGACCGTCGTGATCACGCGGCCGATCCTGCACCTGGCCTTCTTCGATCTCCGCTCGCTCGAGACCTTCACCAGCCAGGCCGAGGGCGTCGACCGCTGGCTCGTCGGCGGCCACTCCCTCGGCGGCGTCAAGGCATGCCAGTGGGCCGAGGACCCGGCGGTGGCGGGCCTGGTGCTGCTCGGCAGCTACTGCGCGAACGACCTCTCGGGCTCCGGGCTCCCCGTCCTCAGTGTCAGCGGATCGGAGGACGGGCTCAGCACGCCGGAGAAGGTCGCCGACGCGAGCGTCCGGCTGCCCTCCTCCGCCGACCTCGTCGAGATCGACGGCGCCAACCACGCCGACTTCGGCTGGTACGGGCCGCAGGCGGGCGACGGCGAGGCGACCATCAGCCACGAGGAGGCGGACGCCCGCATCGCCGAGGCCCTCCTGGGCTTCAGCCGCGAGGTCGGCTGAGTCGCCCGCTCCCGCTTGACCTCGAGCGCACTCGAAGTCGTAGGTTGACGCCATGTCCACCGCCACCGCCGCCCCGGCCGAGCCGGAGGTGCTGTCGATCTCGCAGGTCGCCGCCGTCACCGGTCTCACCGTGCACACCCTGCGCTACTACGAGCGCGCCGGGCTCATGCTCGACCCGGTCGAGCGCGCCTCGTCGCAGCACCGCCGCTACCGGCCGGCCGACGTCGGCTGGGTCGACTTCCTCACCAAGCTCCGCGCGACCGGGATGCCGATCGCGAGGATCCGCGAGTACGCCCGGCTCCTCCGGATCGGGCCCGCCACGGAGCCGGAGCGCCTCGCGCTGCTCCGGACGCACCGCGAGGAGGTCGAGGCGCAGCTCGCCCGGACACACGCCAGCCTCGCTGCGATCGACATCAAGATCGCGGCGTACCAGGAGAGGACCACCCACTGATGAAGACGATCACCCTCGGATCCGACGTCGCCGCTCTCGAGGTCTCGCGCCTCGGTCTCGGCGCGATGGGCATGTCGGCGTTCTACACCGGCGCCGGCACCGACGACGCGGAGTCGATCCGCACCGTGCACCGCGCCCTCGAGCTCGGCGTCACGTTCCTCGACACCGCCGAGATCTACGGCCCGTACACCAACGAGGAGCTGCTCGGCCGCGCGCTGGCAGGCCGCCGCGACGAGGTGGTGCTGGCGAGCAAGTTCGGCATGATCCGCCACCGCGGCGACGGGGGCCGCGGACTCGACGGCTCCCCGGAGAACCTGCGGCTCGCCGTCGAGGGCTCGCTCGCGCGCCTCGGCACCGACCGCATCGACCTCTACTACCAGCACCGCATGGACCCGGGCGTCCCGGTCGAGGAGACCGCCGGGGCCTTCGCGGAGCTGATCCAGGAGGGCAAGCTCCGCGGCTACGGCCTCTCGGAGGCGGCGCCAGCGACGATCCGGCGCGCTCACGCCGTGCACCCGGTCACCGCTGTGCAGTCCGAGTACTCGCTCTGGACCCGCGACCCCGAGGCGGAGGTGCTGCCGGTCCTCCGCGAGCTCGGCATCGGCTTCGTCCCGTACTCGCCGCTGGGCCGCGGCTTCCTCACGGGCAGCATCCGCTCGGTCGCCGAGCTGGGCAGCGACGACTTCCGCCGCGACAACCCCCGCTTCGCCGACGGAGCGCTGGAGGCGAACCTCCGCATCGTGGAGGCCGTCGACCGTGTGGCGGCAGAGGCGGACGCGACCGCCGCGCAGGTGGCGCTCGCCTGGCTGCTCGCCCAGGGCGAGGACATCGCTCCGATCCCGGGCACCAAGCGCGTCTCGCGCATCGAGGAGAACGCGGCCGCGGACGCCCTCGTGCTGACCGCGGAGCAGCTCGACGTCCTCGGCGCGCTCGAGGCCCCCGTCGGCGACCGCTACGCCGACATGAGCTCCGTGAACCGCTGACCGCTCTGCGGGACGCCGCTCGCCGCGCGCACCCCGGGCGCGGCCGTGCGAGCGGCGTCCTCGCAGGAGTCAGTCCCGCGGCGGCAGCTCCCGCTTCGGGGTGTCCCGCTTCGGGGTGTCCCGCAGGTCGATGAGACCTGTGAACATCGCCCCCCGCTCGTTCGAGCGCTCGTCGCCCGAGAACAGGTTGTCCGGGGCGGAGGACCCGTGCCGGCGCGGGGTCGCGGCGCGAGCGGGCTCCCGCTCCATCTCGACGCGCTGACGCGGCAGGGCGACGGGGTCGTTCTCGTGCAGCCACGAGACGAGCCGCTCGCGCACGTAGCAGCGCAGGTCGAAGAGCGTCGGCGCGTCCTTCGCGGTGACGAGCACCCGGATCCGGACGAAGCCGCCCGTCGCGTCGGTCACCTGCAGCACGCTGGTGCGCCGGTCCCAGAGGTCCGTCTCCTCGAGCATGCGGTGCAGCTCGTCGCGCATCTGCTCGGGGCTCACCCGCCAGTCCAGGTCGAGCTCGACGGCGCCGAGCAGCTCGGACCCGGTGCGGGTCCAGTTCTGGAACGGCTGGGTCGTGAAGTAGTTCGTGGGCAGCACCAGGCGGCGGTCGTCCCAGAGGTGGACGACGACATAGGTCAGCGTGATCTCCTCGATCCGCCCCCACTCGGTCTCGACGATCACCACGTCGTCCAGGCGGATGGCGTCACTGAAGGCGAGCTGCATCCCGGCGAAGATGTTCGTGAGGCTCGACTGCGCGGCCAGGCCCGCCACGATCGAGAGCACGCCGGCCGAGGCCAGGAGGCTCGCACCGGCCGTACGGGCCTCGGGGAAGGTCAGCAGCGAGGCGCCGATCGCGATGACCACGACGGCCGCCACGGCGACCCTCCGGATGATCGTCATCTGCGTGCGGAGGCGGCGTGCCCGGCGGTTGTCGGCCGTGTCGGTCCGGTAGCGCTCGGCGCCCAGGTCCTCGAGGAACACGAACAGGGATCCGATCACCCACGCCGCCGCGCCGATCGTGGCGATCTGGAACACCCGCTGCACGAGACCCGGCCAGGGGTCGCCCGACACGGTGGCGGCGAGCGCGGCCCAGACCGCGATGGTCATCAGCAGCACGCGGAACGGGATGCGCAGACGCCGGATCAGCAGGCGCGCCCAGGTCTTGCGCTTGCCGACCGAGCGCAGCACGAGGGCGACGACGGCGGTCGCGACCACGGCGATCACGACCGCGATCACCACGGCGAGCGCGATCGAGCCGATCACGGGGAGGACGTCTTCGGGCACATCGGTCCTTTCTGGAGGGGAAACGGAAGCGAACGGAGATCCTGCCACGCGAACGGGGGTCGGTCCGCATTCTGCGCCGGACACCGTGCGGATGCTCAGGCGCCTGTTGGCGTCGGCGGACGGAGACGTCGACCTCGCCTGGAGCACCGTCGCCCGGACCTTCACGCGGACGGGCATCACCCTGAGCCTGACCGCCGCCGCAGACGACCAGGCCCGGGCCTTAGACGCGCTCGACGTCGGGATCGGCTCCACGAGCGCCGGCTTCCGCGGAGTCCTGCCGCCTTTCGACCCGTCGACCGCCGCACCCTCCAGCGAGTGAGCACGGGCCGGCGCTCCCCCCGCGGGCGCTCCGAGGAGGTCGGGAACGGACTCGGACCGGGAACGACGAAGCCCCGCACCTCACGAGGAGGTGCGGGGCTGGTGGTGCACCCCCTCGGACTTGAACCGAGAACCCACTGATTAAGAGTCAGTTGCTCTGCCGATTGAGCTAGAGGTGCGTTCCGGCCGGCTGATCGTGCGTGCCGAACCGAGGGATCACATTACCAGCGTCTCCCCCCGTCTCGTCAAATCGAGCGCGACGGAACGCCCGCGGCAGCGATCGGAGGCTCCGCGGGACCCACCGGTATCGTGGTCGCGTGACCCCGCAGAGCAGTGACCAGAGCTTCGACGACGACCTCCGACTCGCCCTCCGCCTGGCGGACGCGGCCGATGCGATCTCGCGGGAGCGGTTCGGCGCGCTCGACCTCGTCGTGGACACGAAGCTCGACCGCACCCCGGTCACCGACGCCGACCGCGCCGTCGAGGAGGCGATCCGCGCGCTGCTCGCCGCCGAGCGTCCGGACGACGCGATCCTCGGCGAGGAGTTCGGCACCTCGGGCGAGGCCTCGCGGCAGTGGATCCTCGACCCGATCGACGGCACCGCCCACTTCCTCCGCGGCGTCCCGATCTGGGCGACCCTGATCGCGCTCGCGGTCGACGGCGTCCCCGTCGTCGGAGTCGTCTCCGCTCCCGCTCTCGGCACGCGCTGGTGGGCGGCCGAGGGCTCCGGCGCCTGGGCCGTCGAGCTGGAGGCCGGGGCCGAGCCGCGACCGCTGCGCGTCTCGGGGATCGACACGCTCGCCTCGGCGACCTTCAGCTACAACAGCATCCAGCAGTGGGAGGGCGCGGGCCGTCTCCCGCAGCTGCTCGAGCTCGCCGGCGCCGTCTGGCGCGACCGGGCGTACGGGGACGCGTGGCCCTACATGCTCGTCGCCGAGGGTCTCCTCGACGGTGCGGGCGAGTTCGACGTGAAGCCCTACGACCTGGCGGCCCTGGTGCCGATCGTGCAGGAGGCGGGCGGCCGCTTCACCTCCGCCGACGGGGAGGACGGGCCGTGGCACGGCAGCGCCGTCGCCACCAACGGCCTGCTGCACGACGAGGTGCTCGCGATCGTGGCGCCGCGATGAGGAGCCGGACGGCCGCGCTCGCCTCGGCGGCGCTCCTCCTGCTCCTCTCGGGCTGCTCCTCCGTCGTCGGGCCGGACGGCCCGGAGGCCGTGCGTGACGAGGGCGGCACGGTGGCGACCGCCGGCGTCACCGACGTGTTCTCGCTGCGGCGCGGCGACTGCCTGGCCGACCCGGGCGACGACCGCATCGCCGACGTGGACGTCGTCCCGTGCGCCGAGGAGCACGCACTGGAGGTCTTCCACACGTTCGCGCAGCCCGGAGACCGCTACTCCAGCCGCAACACGCTGCTCGCCCAGGCCGAGGCGGGCTGCGAGCCGGACTTCGGCGCCGTGATGGGGATCGCCTACGGCGACTCCGCCCTCGAGTACCGCTCGCTCGTCCCCTCCGAGGTCGGCTGGCGCCATGGAGACCGCACGATCGTCTGCGCGGTCCTCGATCCGGCCGACGACTCCACCACCGGCAGCCTCTTCGGCTCCGCTCGCTGACCACGGCTCCGATCGACCCCCGTTCGGCTCATTGACACGCGCTCCGTCGGAGCGCAGGGTGAAGGGACGAACGGCAGGCGCGAGGGGGCGCGGAGACCGGCGGCTCAGGAGTCGACATGCAGGACCGGCACGACCAGGAACCCCCCGAGCGCTCGCGCACGGCCGAGCAGCACTGGGGACCGGCGGACAGCCTGTTCCCGAGGCTCCACCGGCAGAGCTCCCTGCTCGCCGCGGCGGAGGCGGTCGCGCAGGTCGACGGGCCCGGCCCGGGCGACGTCTGGTCGCGGCTCCTGCACGACTACGCCCACGCCTCCGACCGCGTCGTCTCGGTGGACGGCGACGACGAGGCCGCCCCGCTCGGCTGGCTGAAGCCGCGCGGTGTGGTCTCGCTGCTGGTCACCGAGCGGTGCGACGACGACGACGCCGCCGAGCACCTGGTGGCCGCGCTCGCCGCGATGAACGCCGTGACCCTCTCCGTGCACGAGGCGCGAGCAGCACGGCTCCGTCCTCTGCTGGACGTGCTGCACCGGCTCCTGCCCGACGCGTTCGCCGAGCTGCCGGTGGACCGCAGCGCCCACTACCCGGCCGGCACCGCCGTCGCCGTGCTGGCGCCGGGCGTGCTCTACCGGGACTGGGCCCCGCCGCAGGCTCTCGCCGGCCCGGCGCACGACGACGACGACCGGCTGGCGATGCTCACCCTCTACGGGCGGATCAGACAGCTCGACGTGCGACCGTCGTGAGGGCGGCGGAGCGGAGCTCCCAGTGTGCGACGACGACCGGTGGTGGAGATGGGGGGAATCGAACCCCCGTCCATCGCTGTGATTCTGCGCCTTCTACGGGTGTAGCCGATGAGAGCGTTCTGCTCGGCCCCGACCGTTACCATCGGCGCATCGGTCGACGGGCCCAGCCCGAGTGCAAGTCCCGCGTCGCCCTCAGGCGTAACGACGCAGCAAGTCCTCTAGATGACGCCAGGATCCGGGGCGAGGACGCACCCACGGGCTGACGGACTATCTACTCTGGCTTAGGCAGCGAGAGCGAAGTCGGTGCGCTTCTGTTCGGCACCTGTGTTTTCCAGGGATCGTTGACGAGATGACCCTGGATCCTCGACCCGCTTCTCGCAGTTTCGCAGGCAATGTCGAAACCGATCATCCCCGCGAGCACTCGACGGCCCGGAGGCCGCTGGAGTGGGTCGTTCGTCGCACACTGTGGAGTTACGGGTCCTAGTCTACCTCAGCTCCGCGGGCGGTCACCCGGCGGCGGCGCAGATCGAGCAGACCCAGCACGAGCGCGAGCGCGATCAGCCCGAGGGTGACGAAGTAGCCGTTGCGGAAGGCGTCGTGGTACCGGTCCAGCCCCTCCGCCATCCCCTGCTCGCTCGCCAGGGTCGCGAAGAAGACGGCGGAGGCGCAGGCGGTGCCGACCGCGGTGCCCACGCGCTGGCCGAGCTGGCCCACGGAGCCCGCCACGCCGCCCTGCGCCGGCGGGATCTCGGCGAGGGTGAGCGTCTGGTTCGGCGACACGACGAAGCCGCCTCCGGCCCCGGCGACGAGCATCGCGGCACCCATGCCGTAGGCGGCGGTCTCGGCCGGGAGGAGCTCGGCGGCGAGCAGCACGAGCGTGAAGCCGATGACCACGAGCACGATGCCGAGCACCACCAGTGCGCGGCCGTAGCGCTGCACGAGCTTGCCGCCGTACCAGGCGGTCACCGCCGAGGTCAGCGCGAACGGGATGCTCACCATGCCGGCGAACACCGGCTCGAGGCCGAGCCCCTGCTGGAGGAAGAGCGTGGTGAGGAGGAAGGTCGCCGGGATCGCGGCGAAGTAGGAGGTCGCGACCAGGATGCCGTTGCGATAGGAGCTGGTCCGGAAGATGCGGAAGTCGATGACGGGCGTCCGCCCCGACGCGGCGTAGTGCGCCTCCCAGCGCACGAAGACGGCGGCGGCGGCCGCGGCGAGGACCAGCCAGAACCAGCGGTAGGGCGAGTCCGAGGAGGAGCCCGTGGTCAGCAGGAACGGCAGCATGAACGCGAAGATCGCGACCGCCAGCAGGAGCAGGCCGACCGGGTCGAGGGACCGGTCCCCCTCGGGCCGCGAGCGCTTCTTCGGGATGAGCTTCCAGGCGAAGACCAGCGCGGCGACGCCCAGCGGGATGTTCATCCAGAACAGCAGGCGCCAGCCGTCCTGCTCGCCGCCGATCGCGATCAGGAGGCCGCCGAGGGTCGGGCCGAAGGCGGTCGACAGGCCGATGGTCGCGCCGAAGACCCCGAAGGCCCGGGCCCGCTCGGCGCCGGTGAACATCTGCTGCACCAGCCCGAGGACCTGGGGCATCTGGATTCCCGCGGCGACGCCCTGCAGGAAGCGCGCGACGACGAGCAGCTCGATCGACGGCGCGAGCGCGCAGAGCAGGCTCGTCACCGTGAACGCGGTCAGCCCGATGAGGAACAGCAGGCGGCGCGAGCGGATGTCGCCCAGCCGACCGGCCGGCACGAGCGCCAGTCCGAAGGCGAGCGCGTAGCCCGCGACGATCAGCTGCAGCTGGCTCGCGTCCGCTCCGAGCGAGCGCTCGATCGACGGCAGGCCGACGTTGACCTTCGAGAGGTCGAGGATCGTGATGGCCGCGACTCCGACGCTCACCGCGAAGGCGCGCCACCGCGTCTTCTCGTCGGCGGCGCTCAGGGCGGCGGGGGCGCTGTTCTCGGGGGAGGTCACGCGCCCCAGTCTCCCAAAGCACGGGGCGCGAAGAAGAGGCTTGCGCGGCACCCGTCGGACATTGCCCGCCGGGGCCTACTCTCCGAGGCGGCGGCGGGTCGACATCGCACGGTCCGCCTCGCGGCGGTCCTGGCGCTCTCGGAGGACCTGGCGCTTGTCGTAGTCCTTCTTGCCCTTGGCCACGGCAAGCTCGACCTTGGCCTTGCCGTCGCTGAAGTACAGCGAGAGCGGGATCAGCGTGTACCCGCCCTCCTTCACCTTGTTGTGGATCTTGAGGATCTGCGCCTTGTGCAGCAGCAGCTTGCGCTTGCGGCGCGGCGGGTGGTTCGTCCAGGTGCCCTGGGCCCACTCGTTGATGTGGACGGCGTCGAGCCACGCCTCTCCCCCGTCGACGAACGCGTAGCCGTCGACCAGCGAGGCTCGGCCGGCCCGGAGGGACTTCACCTCGGTGCCGGTGAGCACGAGGCCCGCCTCGTAGGTGTCCTCGATGAGGTAGTCGTGGCGCGCCTTGCGGTTGGTCGCGACGACCTTCTGTCCCTGTTCTCTGGGCACGGCTGCTCCTCGGGTCGCGAGCGGATGAAGGGGGCGGGCATCGTCGGGGCGATGCACCGGTGGGCCGCCCCGAACGGGACAGCCCACCAGTATACGTCCGGTCCGGGATCAGACCCGCAGGTACCGCGCGATCGCGACGTTCGCCGAGACGGCGGCCAGGACGATGCCGACCACGATCAGGATCGGCACGACGATCAGAGCGTCGTCGAGTCCCACGAAGGAGGTCAGCGGGATCCGGTACGCCAGGAACCCCTGCACGAAGACCTGCACGATGGCGACCACCGCGACTCCCGCGAGGATCGAGCCGACCAGCGCGGCGAAGACCCCCTCGAGGATGAACGGGGTCTGGATGAACCTGTTCGAGGCCCCCACGAGCCGCATGATGCCCAGCTCCCGTCTCCGCGAGAACGCCGAGAGGCGGATCGTGGTGGCGATGAGCAGCACGGCCGCGACGAGCATCAGGACGGCGATGCCGATGGCCGTGTAGCTCGCCGCGTTGAGGATCGAGAAGATCTGGTCGAGGTACTGCCGCTGGTCGGTGACGCTCTCGACTCCCGAGACGCTCGACAGGCTCTCCACGATGACGTCCGACTGGGTCGGGTCCTTCAGGTTGATCCAGAAGGTCTGGTTGAGCAGGTCGGGAGTGACGTACTCGGCGACCGGGTTGCCCGCGAACTGCTCCTGGAAGTTCGCGTAGGCCTGGTCGTGGTCCTCGAAGTAGGAGCGGTCGATGTACGGCGCGAGCGTGGCGCCCTCGAGCTGGCCCTGCACCGCGTCGATCTGCTCGGCGGTGGCGTCGGAGCCGCTGCAGTTCGAGCCGCCGGAGGTGGCGGTGCACATGTACACCGCGACCTGCGCCTTGTCGTACCAGAAGTTCTTCATCTGGCCGATCTGCATCTGGAGCAGGATCGCCGTGCCGACGAAGGTGAGGGAGATGAAGGTCACCAGGATCACCGAGACGACCATGGAGACGTTGCGCCGGAGGCCGCTGGCGACCTCCGACCAGATCAGTGCGAATCTCACTTGACGGGTCCTACGTTCTGCTGGTCGTCGCCGGTCTCGTCGCCCTCGCCCGCGTGGGCGCGGAGGCCGAGGCGCGCGGCGAGCGACTCCTCGGGCAGGGCGCCGGTGTCGGCGGGGAGGAAGATCGGACCGGTCTGGCTCTGCAGCTCGACGACGCGCGGGGCGGCGGCGGGCTCGGCGGCCGGCTCCGGCTCGCGCTCCGGCTCGACGGCGGCGGAGCGGCGGCCCTCGGGGACGCGGGGCTGGGCGGCGGTCTGCGAGAGGCGGGCCGGCTCGGGCGGCGGGGCCGGGGCCTCCTGGCGCAGGTCGATCTCGGGGACCTCGGCGGGCGCGAGCTCGCTGTCGATGATCGCCGGGGGCGCGGGCTGCTCGGCGACCGCGTGGTCGTCGGCCGCCACGACCACGACGCCGTCGTGGACGACGGTGATGCTCTCGGTCTGGCCGTAGCCGCCCTGGCTCTCGTCGCGGACGATGCTGCCGGCCGAGAGCTCGATGACGCGGCGCTTCATCTGGTCGACGATGCCGGCCTCGTGGGTCGCCATGATCACGGTCGTGCCGCCCGCGTTGATCCGCTCGAGCAGCGCCATGATGCCGGCGCTCGTGGTCGGGTCGAGGTTGCCCGTGGGCTCGTCGGCCAGCAGGACGGCCGGCTTGTTGACCACGGCGCGGGCGATCGCCACGCGCTGCTGCTCGCCGCCGGAGAGCTCGTGGGGCAGGCGCGACGCCTTGCCCGCGAGACCCACCATCTTGAGCGTGTCCGGGACGGCCTCCTGGATGTAGCCCTTCGACTTGCCGATCACCTGGAGGCTGAACGCGACGTTGTCGAAGACCGACTTGTTCGGCAGCAGCCGGAAGTCCTGGAACACGACGCCCATGTTGCGGCGGAAGTACGGGACCTTGCGGCTCGAGATCTTGCCGAGGTTCTGCCCGAGCACGTGGATCGACCCGGAGGAGGGGCGCTCCTCCTTGAGGATCAGGCGGAGGCAGCTCGACTTGCCGGAGCCGGAGGCGCCGACGAGGAAGACGAACTCGCCCCGGAGGATCTCGAGATCGATGGCGTTGAGGGCGGGTCTCGTGCCGCCCCGATACTGCTTGGAGACGTTGTCGAAGCGAATCATGTCGGTACGAGGGTAAGCGACGATCCCGAAGAGTCCGCCGAGGGGGCGCGCGGCGCGTCGGTGGGGACGCGCCCGCGCCGCGCTAGGAGGACTTCCGCCAGCGGATCCCGGCGGCGATGAAGCCGTCCAGATCGCCGTCGAACACGTGCGAGGGGTTGCCGACCTCGTGGTCGGTGCGCAGGTCCTTCACCATCTGGTACGGAGCGAGGACGTAGCTGCGCATCTGGTCGCCCCAGCTCGCGGTGATGGTGCCGGCGAGCTCCTTCTTGGTGGCCGCCTCCTGCTCCTTCTGCAGCAGCAGGAGCCGCGACTGGAGCACGCGCATCGCCGCGGCGCGGTTCTGGATCTGGCTCTTCTCGTTCTGCATCGACACGACGGTGCCGGTGGGCAGGTGGGTGAGGCGCACCGCGGAGTCGGTGGTGTTCACCGACTGGCCGCCGGGGCCGGAGGAGCGGAAGACGTCGACGCGGATGTCGTTGTCGGGGATCTCGATCGCCCCGGCCTCCTCCATCAGCGGGATGACCTCGACCGCAGCGAAGGAGGTCTGGCGCTTGCCCGCGGCGCCGAAGGGGCTCATCCGCACGAGGCGGTGGGTGCCGGCCTCGACCGAGAGCGTGCCGAAGGCGTAGGGGGCGTCGATCTGGAAGGTGGCCGACTTGATGCCCGCCTCCTCCGCGTAGCTGGCGTCCATGACGGTCGCCGCGTACTTGTGCTTCTCGGCCCAGCGGAGGTACATCCGCATGAGCATCTCGGCGAAGTCGGAGGCGTCGACGCCGCCCGCGCCCGCGCGGATGGTGACCACCGCGGGGCGGTCGTCGTACTCGCCGTCGAGCAGGGTCTGCACCTCGAGCTCGCCCATGACCTTCTGGAGGGAGGAGAGCTCGGCGATCGCCTCCTGCTCGGACTCGGCGTCCTCGGCCTCGTTCGCCATCTCGACGAGCACCTCGAGGTCGTCCAGGCGCCGGTCGATCGCGGTGATCCGCGCGAGCTCGGACTGGCGGTGGCTGAGGGCGCTGGTCACCTTCTGCGCGTTGGCCGTGTCGTCCCACAGGTCGGGGGCGCCGGCCTGCTCGCTGAGCCCGGCGATCTTCGAGCGGAGGCCGTCCACGTCGATGACGGCGCGGATGTCGGCGAAGGTGGAGCGGAGAGCAGTGATCTGCTCGGTGAAGTCGTTGTCCAGCATGGTGCGTCCAGACTACCGGGGGCCGGGGGCCGCCCTCCGGCCCGGGCGTACCCTGGGGACGGTGACCAGCACCGCTCCGCGCCCCTTCCCCGTCGGGCCGCTGCTGCTGTCGACTTTCCTCCCCACCCTCCTCTTCTCCATCGGCGAGGGGGCGATCATCCCCCTCCTGCCGGCCGCGGCCGGCGACCTCGGCGCGACGCTGGCTCTGGCGGGCCTCGTGGCCGGGATGATCATGATCGGCGAGCTGGCGGGCGACATCCCCAGCGGCTGGATCGTCTCGCGGATCGGCGAGCGCGGCGCCATGCTCGGAGCCTCGGCCGCGTCGATCCTCGGGCTCGTGGTGTGCCTGCTCTCGACGTCGTGGGTCGGGCTGACGATCGGCGTCTTCGTGATCGGCCTCGCGACCGCGGTCTTCGCGCTGGCGCGGCACGCGTTCATGACGTCGTTCGTCCCGATCACGCACCGCGCCCGCGCGCTCAGCGCCCTCGCCGGGGCGTTCCGCGCCGGCTGGCTGATCGGCCCGTTCCTGGCGGCCGGGGTGGTGCACCTCACCGGCTCCGTCGAGTCCGTCTTCTGGGTGCACATCGTCTGCTGCGTGGCGGCGGTCGTGGTCCTGCTGCTCGTGCCCGACCCCGCGACGGTGCTGCGGCGGGCGCAGGCCGCGGCCGACCGCGCCGCTCCGGAGGACGTGGTCGCCGCGGAGGCGTCGGCGACCGTCCCGGAGTCGCCGCAGTCGCTGCTCGGGACGCTGCGCGAGCACCGCGGGGTCCTCGCTCGGATGGGGACCGGCGCCGCCGTGATCGGGGCGCTGCGGGCGAGCCGGACGCTGATCCTCCCCCTCTGGGCGGTGAGCATCGGGCTCGCCGAGACCGACACCGCGATCATCATCGGCATCGCCGGCGCGCTCGACTTCGCCCTCTTCTACGCCGGCGGCCAGCTGATGGACCGCTTGGGCCGGGGCGCCACCGCGATCCCCTCGATGATCGGCCTCGGGCTCGGCCACCTCGCCCTCGCCGCCTCGGTGCTCGCCCTCGATCCGGTGCCCTGGTTCGTCGCCGTGGCCTGCGTGCTCGCGGCCGCGAACGGCATCGGCTCCGGGATCCTGATGACCATCGGCGCCGATCTCGCGCCCCCCGCCGATCCGGCCCCGTTCCTCGGCGCGTTCCGCTTCACCGGCGACGCGGGCAACGCCGCCGCCCCGATCGTCGTGTCGGCGCTCACCGCCCTGATCTCCCTCCCCTTCGCCGCCGTCGTGATGGGGGTGCTCGGTCTGGGCGGAGCGGGGGCGCTCGCCCGCTGGATCCCGCGGTACCTCCCCCGGGCGGCCTCCCGCGGCTGAGGCGCGGGGCCCTCCTCCTACACTGGAGCCCGCACGCGGGAGTGGTGGAATGGCAGACACGCAGGATTTAGGTTCCTGTGCCGAGAGGCGTGAGGGTTCGAGTCCCTCCTTCCGCACGGGATCGGCCGGTACGCTGAGCGCGCTCGCGTGACCGCCGACCGGCCACCGGCCCCCGTCGACTGGAGATCCGTTGAATCACGCCGCCCTCGTCCCCTGGCTCGATCCGGAGACGATCCTGACCGCGTTCGGCCCCTGGGGTGTGCTCGTGGTCTGCCTCATCGTGTTCGCCGAGACCGGACTGCTGATCGGCTTCCTCTTCCCGGGCGACACGCTGCTGATCATCACGGGCCTGCTGGCGCACGAGAACGCGTCGAACGGCGGCCTCGGCGTCCCGATCTGGGTCATCTGCCTGGCCGTCGGGTTCTCGGCCTTCGTCGGCGGCGAGGTCGGCTACCTGATCGGGCACAAGGCCGGCCCGCGCATCTTCGAGCGCAAGGAGTCCGGCTTCTTCAGCATCGAGAACGTGAAGCGGACCAACGCGTTCTTCGAGCGCTTCGGCGGCCTCGCCGTGATCCTCGCGCGCTTCGTGCCGATCGTCCGCACCTTCGCGCCGATCGCGGCCGGCGTGGCCCACATGAACTACCGCAAGTACAGCCTCTACAACCTCATCGGCGCCCTGATCTGGGGCAGCGGGGTCACCCTGATCGGGTGGCTGCTCGCCTTCATCCCGCCGGTCGCCGACTTCGTCTCGCACTACATCGACGTGATCCTGATCGGCGCGGTCGTGCTCGCGCTGGTGCCGACGCTGTTCCACTTCTTCCAGCAGCAGCGCAAGGCGAAGCTCGCCGCCGACCCCGAGACCGACTCGACCGAGTCGGCCGCCTACGTGCTCGACGCCGACACGCTGGACGACAAGCACCCGAAGTCCTGACCTCCGCCTCCGCGCGACGCCACTCCGGCACGCGGCACGCCGACAGGCGTGCACCGGAGTGGCATCCCGCGGTGGGAACCCGCCGGGGTCAGAGCCGGGCGGACAGGGCGGCGAGCTCGGCGCGCAGCGCGGTGAAGGCGCGGGCGCGGTGGCTCCGGGCGTTCTTCTGCTCGGGAGCGAGCTCGGCCGCCGTGAGCGCCCCGGCCTCGGGGACGAACACCGGGTCGTAGCCGTGGCCGTTCGCACCGCGCGGGGCCGTCGCGATCGCGCCGTCCCAGCGGCCCTCGACCACCGTCTCCTGACCGCCGGGGAGCACGGAGTCCGGCACCACGAGGGCGATGGTGCAGCTGAAGTGCGCACCGCGGTGCTCCGCCTTCACGTCGTGCAGCTGCGCCAGGAGGAGCTCGAGGTTGGCCGTCGCGTCGTGCGCGCGTCCCGACCAGCGGGCCGAGAAGATGCCCGGCGCGCCGCCGAGGACGTCGACGCAGATCCCGGAGTCGTCCGCGAGCGCCACGAGGCCCGTGTGCGCCGCCGCCGCGCGCGCTTTGGTCAGCGCGTTCTCGGCGAAGCTCACGCCGTCCTCGACGGGCTCGGGTCCGTCGTAGGCGCGGACGCCGACTCCGGGGAGCGCGCCGGCCAGCATGGCGCGGAACTCCTCCACCTTGCCCGCGTTGTGCGTGGCGAGGACGAGGTCCAGGCTCACGCTCCGGGCTCCGCGGCGAGCGCTTCGGCCTGGATGCGGGCGAGGTCGGAGGCACCGGCGACCGCGAGGTCGAGCAGGGCGTCGAGCTCGCGGCGGTCGAACGGGGCCCCCTCGGCGGTGCCCTGCACCTCGACGAACAGGCCGCGTCCGGTGACGACGACGTTCATGTCGGTCTCGGCGCGCACGTCCTCGACGTAGGCCAGGTCGAGCATCGGCACGCCGTCGATGATGCCGACGGACACCGCCGAGAGGCTGTCGATCAGCGGCTGCGCCTTCTGCCCCACGTACTTCTTGCCGCGCGCCCACTCGATCGCGTCGGCCATCGCCACGTAGGCGCCGGTGATCGCCGCGGTGCGGGTGCCGCCGTCGGCCTGGAGGACGTCGCAGTCGATGACGAGGGTGTTCTCGCCGAGCGCCTTCGTGTCGACCACCGCGCGCAGGCTCCGGCCGATCAGCCGGGAGATCTCGTGCGTGCGCCCGCCGACCTTCCCCTTGACCGACTCGCGGTCCATGCGGGAGTTGGTGGAGCGGGGCAGCATCGCGTACTCGGCGGTGACCCAGCCCTTGCCCTTGCCCTGCAGCCAGCGCGGCACGCCGTTCGTGAAGGAGGCGGTGCAGAGCACCCTGGTGTTCCCGAACGAGACGAGCGCGGAGCCCTCGGCCTGGGTGCTCCAGCCGCGCTCGATCGTCACGGTGCGCAGCTCGTCGGGCGCCCGCCCGTCCTTGCGCGCGGCCTTCGATGCGGTGCTGTCGGTCACTCGGGTCTCCCTCGATCGTGCGGGAGCGCGGCCCGGTCGAGCTCGCGCAGGTTGATGGTGCCGGTCTCGACGAGGTCGACGCTCGAGACCTCCGGGCCGAGGAAGCGGCGGGCGAGGCGGACGAAGTCGCTCGAGCCCGTCTCCTCCCACCGGTAGGTCGGAGGAGCGGCGGAGGTGCGCTGCAGGCCGTGCGCCACGAGGGTCCGGTAGACGTCGAGCGCGGTCTCCTCGGCGCTCGAGACGAGGCGGACGTCCGGCCCCATCACGTAGGCGATGGCACCGCGCAGCAGCGGGTAGTGCGTGCAGCCGAGGACGAGCGTGTCGACCCCCGCGGCCTTGAGCGGCGCGAGGTACTCCTCCGCCACCGCGAGCAGCTCGTCGCTCCAGGTGACGCCCGCCTCGACGAACTCGACGAAGCGCGGGCAGGCGGCGGTGAACAGCTGCAGGTCGGGCGCGGCGACGAAGGCGTCGTCGTAGGCGCGGGAGCGGATCGTCCCGACCGTGCCGATCACCCCGACGCGGCGGTTGCGGGTGTCGCGGACAGCGCTGCGGACGGCGGGCTGGATGACCTCGATCACCGGGATGCCGCGGCCGAGCGTGTAGCGCTCGCGGGCGTCGCGCATCATCGCGGCCGAGGCGGTGTTGCAGGCGATGACGAGCAGCTTGGCGCCCTGGTCGACCAGCGTGTCGAGGGTGTCGAGGGCGTAGGCGCGGACGTCGGCGAGCGGCTTGGGACCGTAGGGCGAGTGCGCGGTGTCGCCGAGGTAGACGATCGACTCGTTCTGCAGCTGGTCGATCACGGAGCGGGCGACGGTGAGCCCGCCGACTCCGGAGTCGAAGATGCCCAGCGGTGCGTCCGTCACGGAGGAACAGCCTACCCGCGCCCTGCGGCCCGGTCCCGGCCGCACGCCGTTCCCGGGCCCGGCGGCGTGCGCAAGCCCCGGCACCCGCGCCTGGGCGCGCGGGGGCGGCCGTGGAACACTGAGCGGATGGACTCCACGGCCTTCCTCACCGACCGGTACGAGCTCACGATGGTCGAGGGCGCCCTCGGCAGCGGCACCGCCGACCGCCGCTGCATGTTCGAGGTGTTCGCCCGGAGCCTCCCGCCGGGACGCCGCTACGGCGTGCTCGCGGGCACCGGCCGGCTCCTCGAGCTGATCTCGCGGTTCCGCTTCGGCGACGACGAGCTGTCCTGGCTCCGCGACAACCGCGTGGTCGACTCCCGCACGCTGGACTGGCTCGCCGACTACCGCTTCCGGGGCGACGTCTGGGGCTACCGCGAGGGCGAGGTCTACCTCCCGGGCTCCCCCGTGCTCATCGTCGAGGCGCCCTTCGCCGACGGCGTGCTGCTGGAGACCCTGGTGCTCAGCGTCCTCAACCACGACAGCGCCGTGGCGAGCGCCGCCGCGCGGATGGTCTCGGCCGCCGACGGGCGACCGCTCGCCGAGATGGGCTCGCGCCGCGCCGGTGAGCGGTCCGCCGTCGCGGCCGCTCGCGCCGCCTACATCGCCGGATTCGGCGCCTCCTCGAACCTGGAGGCGGGCCGCAGCTTCGGCGTGCCCACGATGGGCACCTCCGCGCACTCCTTCACCCTCCTCCACGACTCGGAGGAGGAGGCCTTCCGCGCGCAGGTCGCCGCGCTCGGCCCCGGCACGACCCTCCTGGTGGACACCTACGACGTGACAGCCGCCGTCGACCTGGCGGTCCGCGTCGCCGGCACCGGCCTCGGCGCCGTGCGCATCGACTCCGGCGACCTCCCCCAGCAGGTGGCCGCCGTCCGGCAGCAGCTGGACGCGCTCGGCGCGACCGGCACGCGCATCACCGTCACCAACGACCTCGACGAGTACGGGATCGCCGCGCTCGCGGCCTCACCGGTCGACTCCTACGGCGTCGGCACCTCGGTGGCGACGGGCTCGGGCCACCCGACCGCGGGCATGGTCTACAAGCTGGTCGCGCACGAGGACGACGCGGGCGAATGGGTCGCGGTGGCGAAGAAGTCGGTCTCGAAGGCGTCGATCGGCGGGCGGAAGGCCGCCGGCCGTCTGCTCTCCGACGACGGGGTCGCCGAGGCCGAGGTCGTGCACGTGGGCGCCGGCCCCGAGGGCGCCGTCGGCGAGGACGAGCGGGCGCTGCTCGTCCCCCTGATCGAGGACGGGACGATCCGTCCCGAGCACCTCGGCATCGAGGGAGTGGCGGCAGCCCGCGCGCACCACGCGAACGCGGTCCTCGAGCTGCCGATCGACGCGCTCCGGCTCGGCCGCGGCGAGCCCGTCATCCCGACCCGCTACGAGTGAGCGGGGCGGGAGCTCACTTCATCTTCGCGTAGATCTCCTTGCAGGCCGGGCACACCGGGAACTTCTCCGGGTCGCGGCCCGGGAGCCACTTCTTGCCGCAGAGCGCGCGGACCGGCTTGCCGGTGATGGCGCTCTCGAGGATCTTGTCCTTCGGCACGTAGTGGGAGAAGCGCTCGTGGTCGCCCGGCTCGATGGACTCCTGGTTGAGGAGCTCCTCGAGCTCGCGGTCGAGCGTGGCGGTTCCTCCGCCTCCCTCGAGGGGGTCGGTGCTGCTGTTCTGGACGCGCGGAATCATGCCGACGATCCTACGCGCGGAGCCCGGGCCCGCGGCCGTGCGCTCCGGATCGGGCGGCGCTAGTAGCGGCTGGTGAACGCGACCAGCTCGGTCGCGCGGCGCTCGAACAGCCGGCCGCCGAGGAGCACGCCGAGGGCGAAGACGACCACGGCGCTGCCGAAGCCGACGAGCACGGCGTCACCCGCCGCCTCCGGGTCGACGAACAGGGCCCGGACGCCGAGCACCACGGCCGGAGCCGAGAGGAGCAGCCCCAGGCCGAACGCGAGGGACTGCGGACCGGCGCCACTGGCTCCGGGGGCCTGGGGCTGCGTGAACGCGCTGTCGCCCGGGCGCGGAGCCGGATAGGCGAGCCGTGCCGAGACGGCGCTGGCGACGCCGGCGGGGACGAGCAGGAGGCAGGTGTTCACCGCGAGCACGACGGGCAGCGCATCGGGGAGCCCCGAGGTCGCGCTGCTGATCAGCGAGCCGAGCACGACGACCGGCACGCCGAGCAGGAGGGTCGGGAAGGCGCGGCCGAGCCGGTCCGACCAGCCGCGGACGCCCGCGGCCACGTGGAGCCAGAACGCCGATCCGTCGTAGGCGACGTCGTTGTGCAGGAACCAGCCGAGGAACAGCGCGATCAGCGGGACCGGGAGCAGCGAGAGCAGCGGGAAGGGGACGCCGACGACCGCGAGCAGCAGCAGGGCTGCGACCGGCAGCACCGGCACGGCGACGAGCGACGCCTGGTAGCGCGGATCCCGGAGCCAGTAGGTGATGCTGCGCGCCGCGATCGCGCCGGTCCGGGTCGAGCCGAGGACGTCGAACCAGCCCAGCCGGAGGCCGCGCGGCGGCCGGTGCGTGCGCTCGGGGCGCTCCGTCAGCAGGCGGACGACGAGCCACCAGAGCGCGCCCGCCGCGACGAGCGTCGCCAGGGCCAGCAGGAGCGGGCCGAGCGCGTCGCCGGTCCGGGCGGCCGGGGCGATCATCCACGCCGCGCCGAACGGAGTGGCCCCCATCGCCGCGCCCCAGCGCTCGAGCACCGGGGTGTCCCCCGTGTCGACCAGCGCGGCGGCGCCGAGGGCTGCGGGACCGCCCAGCATCAGCACCAGGCCGAGGACGGCCAGCAGCTCGCGGGCGGTCCGGGAGGGGACGAGGGCGGCGGAGGCGGCGAGGCCGATCCGCGCGAACAGCGAGGCCGTCGCCACCGCGAGGAGCGGGCCGACCACGGCGAAGGCGCCTGCGCCCGGGACGAGCGGCGCGCACGCGAGCCCGACCACCAGCAGGGCGAGCGTGGGGACCGAGACGAGGCCGGCCAGGGCGAGCGCCCCGGCGAGGCGGAGCGGCGGAAGGCCGAAGAGGCGGAACGCGCGCGGATCCATCGGGTCGAGCGGGCCGAGCAGGAAGGGCAGCACCAGGAAGCCGACGGAGACGAGGCCGCCGGCGGTCACGAGAGCGCCCGCCGCCGCGTCCGAGGAGCGCAGAGCGCCGATCGCCGCGATCAGCAGGGCCGTCACCGCGACGACCACGAGCACGCCCAGGACCGCGCCGGCCGAGCGCGCGGGCCCGGAGCGGAACGCGCCCAGGAGGACGTCGATCCTCAGCCGGAGAAGTCGTGCAGCCACTGCAGCCCCTCGGCGATCTGCTTGCCGCCCGCGAGCTCGAGGAAGCGCTCCTCCAGCGTCGCGGTGCCGGCGACCTCCGCGACCGTCCCGGAGGCGAGCACGCGCCCGCCGACGATCACGGCCACGTCGTCGCAGACGCGCTCGATGAAGTCGAGCCCGTGGCTGGAGAGGACGACGGTGCCGCCGCCCTCGACGAAGCGGCGCAGCACGGTGATCACGGCGGCCGACGAGACCGGGTCCACCGACTCGAACGGCTCGTCGAGGACCAGCACGCGCGGGGCGTGGATCATCGCCGCCGCGAGGGCGACCTTCTTCGCCATCCCCGCGGAGTAGTCCGAGATCAGGCGCTCCAGCGCGTCGGAGAGGCCGAGCGCCTCGGCCAGCTCGACCGTGCGCTGCTTCGCCGTGGCGAGGTCGATGCCGCGCAGCGCGGCGGAGTAGGCGAGGAACTGGGCGCCGGTGAGCCGGTCGAACAGCCGGAGGCGGTCGGGCAGGACCCCGATCAGCGGCTTCGCGGCCGACGGGTCCTTCCAGACGTCGACGCCGTGCACGAGGACGCGGCCGGTGTCGGGTCGAAGAAGGCCCGTCATCATCGAGAGCGTGGTGGTCTTGCCCGCGCCGTTCGGGCCGATGATCCCGTAGAAGGTCCCCGCGCGGACGGCCAGGTCGATGCGGTCGACCGCCACCGTCCTCCCGAAGGTCCGGGTCAGCTGGTGCAGCTCGAAGACGACGGGCGAGGCGCCGTCCGGATCCGCGGCACCCTCAGCGGGCTCGGCGTTCGTCACGGACGTCATCCGGCTACGGTACCAACTCGCCCGCGGGCCCCCGGCGCCCGCGCCGACACCCGGCGACACGGCGAGAGGTCAACCACCCTGGCCCCGGGGGGCGTGAACTGTACACTAGGTCTCTACCCGAGGAGTCGACCAGATCGAGACGCAGCGGTTAATTCGAGGAGAACACACGATGATGCACACAGGTTCGACGAGCAGCAGCCCTGCCACCGTCGTCATCCTCGCCGCAGGGATGGGCAGCCGGCTCGGCCGCTCCCTCCCCAAGCCGCTCACGCCGCTCAGCGACGGGCGCACGATCATGCAGCAGCAGTTTGACAACATCCACCACGCCTTCGGCACGAAGGTCCCGGTGAGCATCGTCGTCGGCTACAAGCTCGAGCACATCATCGAGGCCTTCCCCTCGGCGACGTTCGTCTACAACGAGCAGTACGACCAGACCAACACCTCCAAGAGCCTCCTCCGCGCGCTGCAGGCGAGCGGGCAGGGCGGCGTGCTGTGGATGAACGGCGACGTCGTCTTCGACCCGCGCATCCTCGACCGGGCGGCCGCGCTGATCGCGAAGGACGTCTCCTTCGTCACCGTCAACACCTCGAAGGTGTCGGACGAGGAGGTCAAGTACACGACGAGCGCCGAGGGCTTCATCCAGGAGCTCTCCAAGACGGTGCGCGGCGGCCTCGGCGAGGCGGTCGGGATCAACTACGTGTCCGCCTCCGACAAGGCCGCGCTGGTGCGCCAGCTCGCCCGGGTCGACGCCCAGGACTACTTCGAGCGTGGCATAGAGTTGGCGATCGAGCAGGACCGCCTGCTCGTCGAGCCGATGGACATCTCCGACCTCTACGCCGTCGAGGTGGACTTCGCCGAGGACCTCGAGCGCGCGAACCTCTTCGTCTGACGCTCCCGGCTCCTCCCCCGGCTCGAGCGGAGCCGACGGGAGGAGTCGCGCAGTGAGCACGGCCGACACCCTCGCGACCGAGACGGCGCTGCGCCACCGGCGCTCCCGGGCCTGGCGCTACCGCCACTCCCTCTGGCTGCTCACCAGGCGCGACCTCACCGTCCGGTACGCCACGAGCGCGCTCGGCTACGTCTGGTCGGTGCTCGACCCGCTCGTCATGTCGGGCATCTACTTCTTCGTCTTCACCGTCGTCTTCCAGCGGACCGTCGGCGAGGACCCGTACATCGTCTTCCTGCTCGCGGGCCTGCTGCCGTGGATGTGGTTCAACCAGGCGACGTCCGACGCGACCCGCGCGTTCCTCCGCGAGGCGAAGCTGGTGCGGTCGACGTCGATCCCGCGGACCATCTGGGTCGGGCGGATCGTGCTCTCGAAGGGCATCGAGTTCGTGGCGAGCCTGCCGGTGCTGGTGCTCTTCGCCGTGATCGCCGGCGCGCACCTGACCTGGGCGGCGCTGCTGTTCCCCGTGGCGATCCTGCTGCAGGCGGTGCTCACGCTCGGCGTGGGTCTGCTGGTGGCCCCGCTCGTGGTGTTCTTCCGCGATCTGGAGCGGGCCGTGAAGCTCGTGCTCCGGTTCCTCTTCTACGCGTCGCCGATCATCTACTCCACGGCCAACCTGCCGGAGCAGATCCGGCCGCTCGCGGCGCTCAACCCGCTCAGCGGGATCTTCGCCCTCTACCGCTCCGCGTTCTTCGAGAGCGAGCTCGACGTCCCGCTCATCCTCGCCTCCGCGGGCATCTCGGTGCTCGTGCTGGCGCTGGGCCTCGTCGTCTTCCGCCGCTCCGAGCGCGCGGTGCTGAAGGAGCTGTGATGGCCGACGCCCCGGTGGTCATCGAGTGCCGCGGCCTCGGGATCCGCTTCCGCCGCAACCGGCGGGGCCGCCGCTCCTTCAAGGACCTCTTCGCCGGCCGCTCCCGCCGCTCGCGGCCCGGCGAGTTCTGGGCGCTGCGCGGGCTCGACGTGCAGGTGCGGGCGGGCGAGGCCATCGGTGTCGTCGGCCGGAACGGTCAGGGCAAGTCGACGCTGCTCAAGCTCGTCGCCGGCGTCGTGCTGCCGGACGAGGGTGCGGTGGAGGTGCGCGGGGGCGTCGCTCCGCTCATCGAGATCACCGGCGGCTTCGTGGCCGACCTGAGCGTCCGCGAGAACGTCTACCTGACCGCGGGTCTCCACGGGATGTCCAAGCGCGAGGTCGACGCGCGCTTCGACTCGATCATCGAGTTCGCCGAGATCGGCGACTTCCTCGACACCCCCTACAAGCACCTCTCGAGCGGGATGAAGGTGCGCATCGCTTTCTCCGTCGTGTCGCGGCTCGAGGAGCCGATCATCCTGGTGGACGAGGTGCTCGCGGTCGGCGACAGGGCGTTCCGCGAGAAGTGCTACGCGCGGATCGAGGAGCTGCTCGCCTCCGGCCGCACCCTCTTCTTCGTCTCGCACAACGAGCGCGACCTCCGCCGCTTCTGCACGCGCGGCCTCTACCTGGACAAGGGCCGCCTGGTGCTGGACGCGCCGATCGAGGAGGTGCTCGCGCGTTACGCTGAGGACTACGCGCCGACACCGCGGAGCAGCACGGCGCCGGCCGAGGGCCCGCCCGTCCAGGGCACCGTCTCCGACGACTGACCCCTCCCGCACGCGGCGCCCGAGGACGCAGGAGTGCACGACATGGCCCAGAAGGACCGCAAGCGCGAGCGCGCCGTGGAGAGGGCCGGCGAGGTGGAGCAGGCCGACGGCTCCGAGAACGCGCAGCTGGCGAAGCTGCTCGACCGGCTCCTCGCGGTGCAGCGCCCGGCCGTGCTTGCGAACATCCGCCTGCTGCGGCGCCGGCGTCCCGGGGCGACTCCGGAGCAGATCATCACGTCGCTCGAGCGGCAGTACCTCTCGAGCGTGGCCGCGGGAGGCGCGGCGATCGGGGCGACCGCCGTCGTCCCCGGCATCGGCACGGCCGCCTCGGTGGCTCTCTCCGGCGCGGGAGCCGCAGGGTTCCTGGAGGCGAGCGCGCTCTTCGCGCAGTCGGTGACGGAGGTGCACGGGATCCCGCTCGAGGACCCGGACCGCGCGCGGGCCCTCGTGCTCACGCTGATGATGGGCTCCTCCGGCAGCGAGATGGTGCGCCAGGTGGCCGGGCAGGCCGTCGGCGGGGGCAGCGGCCTCAACCAGTACTGGGGCTCCGTGGTCACGAAGGGCCTGCCGTCCTTCCTCGTGGGCGAGCTGGCGGACCGCGCGAAGAAGTCCTTCGCCAAGCACTTCCTCGCCCAGCAGGGCGCGGGCCTGGTCGGCCGGGCGATGCCGTTCGGGATCGGAGCGGCACTGGGCGGCGTCGGCAACGCGATGCTCGGCCGCAAGGTGATCCACAGCGCGCGCGATGCGTTCGGGCCGGCACCGCAGGCGTTCGGCAACACCCTCGTGCTCGAGCCGACCCGCGCCGAGCGGAAGGCGCTGGCCGCCGCGCCGGCCGAGCCGCTGGCGCTGTTCGTCCGCGACTACGGCGGAACGGGCGAGCGGACGGCGCTCCTCCTCCACGGCCTCGGCTCCGACTCCCGGATCTGGTACGCCCTGGTCCCGACGCTGCACGAGCACGGCTACCGCGTGGTGGCCCCCGATCTCGCCGGTCACGGCGGCTCGCCGGCATCGCCCGTGTACTCGCCGGAGCGCTGGGCGTCGGACGTCCGCGCCTCGGTGCTGCAGACCCCCGACCTTGTCATCGGCCACGGCCTCGGCGCCGTCGTCGCCGCCCGGCTCGCCCCCGAGTACGGCGCCGACCGGCTCGTCCTGCTCGACCCCGCGTTCTCGGACGCCCGGGGACTGGCGGGCGCGCTCCACCGCGGCGGCTCGGTCGCGCACGTCGAGAAGGGCGACGCCGACTCCCTCCGCCACCGCCACCCGATCTGGACGGACGAGCAGATCGAGCTCGACGTGTCGGCCCACGCGCTCTGGGAGCAGGACTCCGCCGTCGGGCTGACGGCACGGGGTGCGGCCGAGGCCCCCGAGACGTTCCCCGTGGCGACGCTCGCCGTGATGCCGGAGGACCCGCTGGGCCACGGCTCGCTGGGCGGCGTCCTCGCCGGCCGCGGCGTCGAGGTGCGGACCGTGCCGGGGGGCGGGGCCTCGATCCTCCGCGAGGACCGCGCGGCGCTGATCGCGGCGCTGGAGGACCGGATCTAGCTCAGGATCTGCTCCAGCTCAGGGCCTGCTCCGCGCGCGATGGTCCGGAGCCGTCGGAGGCGTTCGGTCAGCGTTCCCGAGGCCGGCGCCCGGGCGCGACGAGCGGCATCCCGAGCACGGTGCGGACGAGTCCGCCGCCGTCGCGGTCCTCGGCGATCACGCGGAGGCCGGTCTTCTCGGCGACGCGCCTCGAGGCGGCGTTGTCCGGGTGCACGAGCGCCACGAGTCGTCCCGCGAGGCGGTGGGCGAGCGCGAGGTCGCGGCAGGCCGCAGCCGCCTCGGTGGCGTAGCCGCGGCCGTGCAGACCGGCCCGCACGTGGTAGCCGACCTCGAGCTCGATCCCGCCGTCGACGCGCTGCCAGGTCAACCCGCAGTCGCCGACGAACTCGCCGTCGAGGGTCTCGACGATCCACAGCCCGAAGCCGTGCTCGCGGTAGTTGCGCCGGTTCCACTCGATCCAGGCGGCTGCCTGCTCGCGGTCCTTCGGCGCGGGGTAGTACCGCATCACGACCGGGTCGCCGAGCAGGTCCGCCATGTCGGGGAGGTCCTCGGCGGTCATCTCACGGAAGCGCAGCCGGGCGGTGGCGGCGGGGATCATCGGGTCGGGCTGCTCGGCCTGCGACTGCGGAGACGGCGACCGGGACCGTCGTCGAGCGCTCGATCCATCCGGCCGCCGCCCCCGGCCCTACTTCTCCGCCTTGGCGGCGGCCTTCGCGGCCTGCTTGGTGGCGCGGACCTTCGTCAGCGACTCCGGAGAGACGATGTCGGCGACCGAGCGGAAGGCGCCCTCCTCTCCGTAGGCGCCCGCGGCCGAGCGCCAGCCCTCCCCCGAGAATCCGCGCTGCTTGCCGAGCAGGGCGAGGAAGATCCGCGCCTTCTGCTCGCCGAAGCCGGGCAGCGCCTTCAGACGCGCGAGGACCGTGCGGCCGTCGGGCTCGTCGCGCGTCCAGACCGCCGCGGCGTCGCCGTCCCAGTCGTCGACCAGAGCGCGGCAGAGGACCTGCACGCGCCCCGCCATGCTCGCCGGGTAGCGGTGGATCGCGGGCGGAGTCCGGCAGAGCTCCGAGAACGCGTCCTCGTCGAAGCCCGCGATCGACGCGGCGTCGAAGGAGGCGCCCTCCGCCTCGAGGCGCTCCTCGATCTTGCGGGGCCCGGAGAAGGCCGTCTCCATCGCGACCTGCTGGTCGAGGAGCATCCCGATCAGCAGCGCCAGCGGGTCGCGGCTGAGCAGCGCGTCGGCGTCGGGATCGTCGGTGATGTGCAGGGCGGAGTCGCGGGTCATCCTCCAGGGATACCACGGACGGCCCCGGCGGCGAGCGCGCGGACGGTCCGGTCGACGAGGTCCAGGGCCGCAGCGAGCTCGAGGTCGCCGACATGGCCGTAGCCGAGGACCAGCGCCTCGGTCGCAGCCCGTCCCGACAGGGCGTACTCGTGCAGAGTGGCGACGAGCAGTCCCTCCCGGAGCAGCGCGGCCGCGACGGCGTGCGCGTCCAGAGGCGCGGGCAGGGAGAGGACGACGTGCAGACCCCCGTCGAGTCCGCTTGCGCGCCCCCACGGCACCGACTCCCCGAATGCGTGGACCAGCTCACGGCGGTGGGCGTAGCGCCGTCTCGAGCGCGTGAGATGCCTCCGGAACGCCCCGCTCGCCATGAACTGCGCGAGCGCCGCCTGCGTCGGACCCGAGGCGGAGGCGTCCTTCTCGTCGTCGAGGCCGGCCAGCGCCGCGCGGAGCCAGGACGCCGGCGGAACGGCCAGGTAGGCGATGCGGAGCCACGGCGAGACGGTCTTCGAGAACGACCCGACATGGGCGACTCCGCCGCCGGAGTCGAGCGAGGCGAGCGCGGGCAGCGGGGCGCCGACGTAGCGGAACTCGCTGTCGTAGTCGTCCTCCACCACGAGCAGGGGGCCGGCCGACGCGCGGCGCACCAGCTCCAGGCGCTCGGCGAGGGCGAGCCTGCCTCCGGTCGGGTACTGGTGCGACGGAGTCACGACGACCACGTCCGCGCCGGAGCTCGCGAGAGCGTCGAGGTCGATGCCGTCGCCGCGCACCGGGACGCCGACGACCTCGTGCCCGTCGGCGCGCAGGCGGCGCCGGACGGCCGGGTAGCCGGGGTCCTCGACGGCGACGCGCACCTCGCGTCCGAGCGAGGCCGAGGCGGCGCGGGCCAGGAGCGCGACGGCGCCCGCGGTGCCCCTGGTCACCACCACGTCCGACGCCTGCACGTCGACGCCGCGGGACCGGCGCAGCTGCTCGGCGATCTGCTCCCGCAGGGCCGGGTCCCCGGAACCCCGAGGAGGCGCCGAGGGCGGCGAGGCGAGCGCCAGGCGCCAGGCGGCCCGCCACTCCGGGGTGTCGAGGGCGCGGGTGTCCGGCCGGCCCGGCCTCAGGTCCGCCGCGGCGGGCGGGACGACGGTCTCCCGGGACTCCGGCCGCGGCTCCTGCGGCGCCGTCGCCAGCAGTCCGTCGGAGGCGACCGTCACCGCTGCGCGCGGGTGGGCGACGAGGTAGCCCTCCCCCACCAGCTGATCCACCGCGGCGACGACGGAGCCCCGCGAGACGCCGAGCCGCTCGGCGAGCACGCGGCTCGACGGGATCGGATCGCCCGCCCGGTAGCGCCCGTCCAGCACCGCCTGGCGCAGCGCCTCGGCGAGCCCGGCGCGGACCGAGCCGCGCGGCGACGGCCCGAGGAGGAGCGGGATCTCCAGATCGCCCGACGCCATCGACCGCTCCGCTCTGGACCACTCCGATCGCGGCCCAGTGGCATCCTGGCAGATCCAGTCGGCGCGGGACGATTCCGACATGGACAGCCTCCCCGTCACCGACCGCACCCGCGTCTCCCGTCTCCGCGACCGCCAGCGCACCGATCCCGCCGAGCTGCACGCCCTGCTCGACGAGGCGCTCGTCGCCCACGTCGCCGTCGTGCGGGACGGCGCCGCGATCGTGCTGCCGATCCTCTTCGCCCGCGACGGCGACTCCCTCCTGCTGCACGGGTCGAGCGGCGGAGGACTGCTGCGGGAGGCGGCTCGGCACTCGCTCCTCACCGCCTCGGTCACGCTGGTCGACGGACTGGTCGTCGCCCGCTCCACCTTCGACAGCTCGATGAACTACCGCTCGGCGATGGTGATCGGCCGGGCCGAGGCGCTGGAGGGCGAGGAGAAGGCGCGGGCCCTCGATCTGCTGGTGGCACGCCTCCTCCCGGGGCGCGACGAGGAGGTGCGAGCGAGCACCGCCCGCGAGATCGCGGCCACGCTGGTGCTGCGCCTCCCCCTGGCCGAGGCGAGCCTGAAGGTGCGCGCGCACGGAGCCGGCGATGAGCCGGAGGCCGGGGTCTGGGCGGGCGTCGTGCCGCTGGTCACCCGCACGCTCGCGCCGGTGCCGGCGGAGGAGGGCGTCGCGGTCCCGGAGTCGGTCCGCCGCTTCAGCGCTGCGGTCGACGGCGCGGTGCCGCCCTGGCGCTGAGCGGACCAGCCGTCGCGGTGCGGTCCGCTACTTGGCGTCCTGACGGGGGAAGACGACCTTCTGCACGACGATGATCACCGAGGCCGCGACCGGGATCGCGACCAGGGCGCCGAGCACGCCCGCGATGGTGCCGCCCGCCACCGCCGCGATCACGACGACCGCACCGGGGACCGAGACGGCCTTGTTCATGATGCGGGGGCTGAGGAGGTACGCCTCGACCTGCATGTAGACGAGGTAGTAGATCGCGGCGACCAGCGCGGTCAGCGGCGAGGCCAGGAGGCAGGCGAGCGAGATGATCACGGCGCCCGAGAGCGTGCCGACCAGCGGGATCAGGGAGCCGAGGAACGCGACGCAGGCCAGCAGCGCCGGCACCGGGGCGCCGATCGAGAGCAGCAGGATGAACGTGAGCACGCCGTTCACGCCGGCGAGTGAGACCTGGCCGACCACGTAGCGGCCCACGGCGCCGGTGATCTCGTCGCCGACCTCGTGCGCCTTCGCGCGGTGCGAGGCGGGGGCGAAGCGGTAGGCGACGGCCTTCATCGAGCGCAGCGACGCGAGGAAGTACAGCGTCAGGATCAGCACGATGACGGCGCCGGTCACGCCGCTGGCGATCCCGGTCCCGACCGCGATCAGTCCGCCGCCGAGCGAGAGCAGGTTGTTGGGGTTGCCGATGAAGCTCTGGACGCTCTCGATCAGCTCGTCGATGTCGATCACGCCGCGCAGCTGCTGCTCGAGGTCGAGCACCCACTGCTGCGAGGCGATGTCGGTGACGATCTGCGGGGCGCTCGTGACGAACATCGTCAGCTGCTCGACCAGGATCGGGATGATGTAGACCAGCAGGCCGGCGAAGATCAGCACCACCGCGGCGAAGACCGCTGTGATCGCGAGCGGCCTCGGCAGGCGCTTGCTCTCGAGCCAGGAGACCAGCGGATCGAGGCCGAGCGCGAAGAACAGCGCCACGAAGATGTAGGTCAGCACCGTGCCCAGCTGCACGACGAGGCCGCCCAGGACGAGCGCCACCAGCACGCCGAGCGCGCCGAACAGGCCGATGCGGAAGGAGCGGATCGTGAAGACCGGCTTCTCCGGGTCGGCGGAGACCACGATGTCCGGCTCGACCGCGGGCTGGGCGGATGCCGACCGGCGCCGGCGGGAGCGGGCGAAGGCGCGCGGGGTCATCATGGGACGAGCGTAGCGGGGCACCGGGAGGCCGCCCGGCGACCGGCCCACCCTTGACGCGGCCGTTCGAGCGGTGCTCCCGCCCGCTCAGCCCTCCGGATCGTGGTCGTCGACCGCGCCGTCGCCCCGGTGCAGAGCGGCGTGCCGCTCCCACTCGGTGAGCAGGTGCTCGATCGCCTCGTGGAAGCGCCGCGTGGCCGCTCCGGGCGACGTGTCGCCGAAGTAGCGGTGCACCCAGCGCTCCAGCCGCTCGACCGACTCCGGATCGTGCTCGGCGCTGTCGATCCGCGCGATGATCGCGGAGGCGTCCTCGGCGTGCAGCCACTCCGCGTCGCCGAGGTAGCCGCTCTCGTCGACCTCGGCCTCGGCGCTGACGGGCCGGGTGACCAGCAGCGGGCGCCCCGTGGCCAGCCGGTCGTAGACCATCGCCGACACGTCGAGGATCGCGAGGTCGGCGGCGGCGAGCTGCCAGCCGAGCTCGGCGCCGGTGTCGTGCACGTGACCGGCGCGCGGATCGGCCGCGTTGGCGGCGGCGATCATCGCGACGATCGCCCGGTCGGCCGCGGCGTAGTCGGAGTCGACCGCGCCGCTGCGGGGATGCGGGCGGTAGACGAGCCGGAACCGCGGGTCGGCCAGGAGCCCGCGCACGAGGGCTGTGCCGTGGCTCCGGATCGAGCCGTAGCCCGCGGCGGGGCGGTCGCCCTCCCAGGTCGGCGCGTAGAGCACCACGCGGCGCTCGTCGGGCGTGAACGGCACGGCGCCGGCGAAGTGGTCCGCCTGAGGACGGCCGATGGCGAGGGCGCGCCTGTCGAAGTCGTAGTCCCAGAGCACGCGGCGCAACCGGGCGAGGGCGGCGTCCCCGGCGATCATGCTGTAGTCGTACGCCTTGAACTGGTTCGTCGTCATGTACATCTTGTCGCTCTCGCCGTGGTTGACGAAGACGTGCCAGCGGCGCCCGTAGCGCATCATCTGGAAGTTGCGGGCGTTCTGGTTGACGTAGAGCACGATCCGCAGCGGCTGGCTCGCGATGGTGCTCTCGAGGTCGGCGACGGAGCGGACGTAGGCGACGGGGACCGGGCTCTCGCGCAGCAGCACCTCCGCGGCGCCGGCGTTGCGGCTGAGCAGCACGACCGGGTGCGTCTCCGCCAGCTCGGCCAGCGGCCGGTACCACTGCCGCAGCTGGTACAGGTTGATGTCGCCGTCGGCGAAGTAGACGCCGACCTCGAACCGGCCCTCGGGCAGCGGCCCGCGCTCCGCGAGCAGCCGGGTCACCGCGTGGCGGGCCCGGCGAGCCGCGAGCAGCTCGCCGCCCACCTTGCGCGCGAGTCGCGCGTCGGTGCGGAGGCGGGCGATCAGGGCACGGGGAGCGGGAGTCATCCGCCCCAGGGTACCGGCGACGGCCCCCGCGCCGGGGGCGTCGCGCGGGCCGATCAGGCCGGGGTCACCCTCAGCCAGACGAACTGCAGCGGAGCGAGACGGAAGCCCTCGCGCAGGTCGACCGCGATCTCGGTGACCAGGTCGACCGCCTCCGCGGCGAACCCGCCGAACCGCTCGGCCGCGACCTCCTGGACCTCGTCCGACACGTTCGCGAGCACGAGCACCGACTCCCCGTCGCCGGGGCGCTGGTAGCCGAGCACGTGGTCGTTGACCGGGTCGAAGACGCTCAGCTCGGTGCCCGCGAACATCGGCACGGCCTTGCGCACGGCGATGAGGTGCAGCAGCCCGCCGAAGACCTCGCTCGCGGCCGTCCCCGGGACCTCGCGCTCGTCGTAGCGCTCCGCGGGGCGGCGCGGCCGGTTCACCCAGCGCGAGTCGCCGGCCGTCGTCGGGTCGTCGAGGTAGCCGTGGTCGTTGAGCTGGCCGACCTCGTCGCCGAGGTAGAGCAGCGGCAGCCCCCCGGTGCTCAGGGCGATCGAGTGCGCGAGAAGCACACGGTCGATCCCGTACGGGTCACCCGCCTCCACTCCAGCGAGGGACGCGGTGGTGCCCGAGACGCGGCGGTCGCCGGTGCGCGGGTTCTCCTGGAACGGCACTCCGCGGGCGAACGTGCCGTCGAACCGGTCGGTGTAGAAGTCGTTGAGGAAGCGGCGGTGGCCGGCCGCGTCGATCCCGAGCTCGGCGGCGTCCTCGTCGGCGAAGGTCCAGCCGATGTCGTCGTGCCCGCGCACGTAGTTGACCCAGGCCGTGCCCTCGGGGAGGGCGTGCCGGCGCTCGAGGGCCTGCGAGAGGAGACGGACGTCGCGGGTGGCGAGCGCCTCCCAGGTGAGCGCCATCTGCAGCGGGTTGTACGAGAGCTGGCACTCCTCGACGTCGATGTACTCGATCACCTCGTCGGGGTGCACGATCGCCTCGGACTTGAACAGCAGCGCCGGAGCGGCCAGGCGGCAGACCTCGTTGAACGCGCGCAGCAGCAGGTGCGCCTGCGGCTGCGACTCGCAGGTGGTGCCGAGCTCCTTCCAGATGAACGCGACCGCGTCCATCCTCAGGGCGTCGACGCCCTGATTGGCGAGGAAGAGCATCTCTCCCGCCATCGCCCGGAACACCTCGGGGTTGGAGTAGTTGAGGTCCCACTGGTAGCGGTGGAACGTGGCCCAGACCCAGCGCCCGTCCTCCAGCTGAACGAAGGAGCCGGGATGGTCGTCCGGGAAGATCTCGCGCGTCGTGCGCTCGAAGGCGTCGGGCTGCTCCCGGTCCGGGTAGATCCAGTAGTAGTCCTCGAAGCGCTGCTCGCCGGCGAGCGCGCGCTGCGCCCACTCGTGCTCGTTCGAGGTGTGGTTGAAGACGAAGTCGACCACGAGTGCGATGCCCTGCTCACGCAGCTCGGAGGCCAGCCCGCGGAGCTGCTCCATGTCGCCGAGGTCCGGCCGCACGCGCCGGTAGCTCGAGACCGCGTAGCCCCCGTCCGACTCGCCCTCGGGCGCATCGAAGAGCGGCATCAGGTGCAGGTAGTTCAGGCCGATCTCGCGGAGGTACGGGATCTCGGCGCGCAGCCCCTCGAGGTCGCCCGCGTAGCGGTCGACGTAGCAGACCCCGCCCAGAGCCTTGTTCGAGAGGAACCAGGTCGGGTGCTGCTCGCGGGCGCGGTCGAGCGCGCGGAGCTCCTCGGGCCGCTCCTCCCAGGAGGCGGCGGCGAGCTCGACGATCGCGACGAGCTGGTCCTCGAGGTCGTCGCGGCCGGCGTACACCGTGGCGAGCAGATCGACCAGGCGCGCGAGGTGCTCGTCGAGGCGGCCGGAGAACTCGTCGTCGACGGCGCCGAGGCGCTCGCGGACCGCCGTCAGGAGGTCCGGTCCGGCAGGGGTCGCCTCCGCCTCGGCGCGCTCGGGCGGGGAGAGCTGGGTCGAATCGAACACCGTCGTCCTTTCGGGGGCCCCGGCGGGGGCGGATTCCCCGATGCTAGACGATCGGCGGACGCCCGGCGAACGCCATCCGGAGCACCGTGCGGGCCGAGAGGACGCGCTGGCCGCCCGGATCCGAGCGCCATCCCTCCCGCCAGCCGGCGAACCAGGCGCGCAGGGCGGCCGGGTCGCGACGCCAGCGGAGGCACTGGATCGCGGTCCAGGACCCCACGTAGACGAGCGCCAGAGGTGCGGCGAGGTTGCGGCGGGCGAGCCAGACGCGATTGCGCGCGTTCAGCCGGTAGTAGTCGGCGTGACGGGTCGGCTGGATGACCGGGTGCTGGGCGACGAGCTCTCCCGCGTACCAGGCGGTGCGACCCGTGTCCCAGACCCGCCAGGCCAGCTCGATGCCCTCGTGGGCGTAGAAGAACGGAGCCGCCCAGCCGCCCGTCCGGGCGAACACGTCGCGCCGCAGCACGACCGCTCCCTCCCAGACCGAGAAGACGGGGCCGGAGCGGCGGGGGTCGCCCTTGAGGATCCGCGGGATCCAGCGCCGCGGGCTCGGCGTGCCGTCCGTGCTGTCGACGCGGGGCTGCACCAGGCCGATGCGGCGGTTCGAGGCGAGCAGCGCGACCGCGTCGACGAGGAAGCGGGGGGACGGGATCCGGGCGTCGTCGTCGAGGAAGAAGAGGTACTCCCCCGCGACGGCGTCGACTCCGGCGTTCCGGCCCGCCGGGATGCCGAGGTTCTCGGGGAGCGCCAGGGCGCGCACTCCCTCGGGCAGGCCGTCCGGCTCCCAGCCGTTGCCGACGCAGACGACGTCCAGCTCGACGCCCTCCTGCGCGAGGACGCCGGCCAGCCCCGCGGCGAGGTCGTCGGGCCGAGTCCCCTGCGTCAGGACGACGACGCCGACCCGCGGCTCAGGAGCGGACACGCTTGGACGCCATGATCGCGACGAAGTGGCCGACCAGGGCGAGGAGGGCGAGCGGCAGCAGCGCCCCGACGAGGACCCGGTCGGCCGTGCCCGCTCCGACGACGAGGCCCACGAGGGCGGTCGCGAAGGCCAGCATCGTCAGCTCGACGGAGTGGTAGAGGCGGTGGAAGGGCAGGAAGCGGGCGGCGCGGCGAAGCCCCGCCAGCCCGGACGAGGACGGCACCGCCTCGCCCTTCGTGTCGGCCAGCTTCGTGAGACCGGCGTTCGCGCGCGCCACGTGCACCATGTCGTTGAGCGCCTTGTTGAGGACGATCACCAGGGCCAGGGCGAAGCCGATCGTGGTCCAGAGGAAGTCCGCCGGTGCCTCGAACGGGACGCCCGCCGCTCGCAGCCCGAGCGCGATCGGGATCAGCGCCTCGGTCGTGTAGTGCCCGACCTTGTCGAGGAACACGCCCGCCGGCGAGGACGTGCGGCGCCAGCGCGCGACCTCGCCGTCGCAGCAGTCCACCAGCATCTGCAGCTGGCCGAGGAGCAGCGCCAGCGCCGCTCCGGCGATCCCCGGGATCAGGAGGGCTGCCGCCGCGCTCCAGCCGACCAGGATCATCAGCCCGGTGACGCCGTTCGCCGAGATCGAGGTCTTCAGCAGCAGCCAGGTCAGGTAGGGCGAGAAGCGGCGCAGGTAGAGCGACGCCGTCCAGTGCTCGGCGTTGCGGCGGCCGCGCACCTCCGGGGGCTGCGCGACGGCGCGCAGCTCGGCGATGGAGCGGGGTCTCGTCGTCGTGGTCATGCGCCCCTCGGCGAGTCGGACCGCGGCTGGTGGCGGTGGGCGGAGATGTTGCTGGTCAGCCCGGCGAAGCCGAGCACGAAGCCGGTCCCCCAGGCCACGTGGACCGCCGGGATGACCACGGCGAACCACAGCATCGCACGCGCGCCGTCCGGCCGCGCGACCACGAGAGTGGCCGCCGCCACCAGGAGGAGGTAGGCGGCGGGCACCGCGAACCCGAGCAGGAGCCAGGGCGCAGCTCCGGCGAGCACCTGGACGACTCCCGCCAGCCCGACGAGCAGCCCGATCGCGAGCATCGCGACGAGCACGGGCGGAGCGAAGTAGCGCAGCGACCGCGAGGCCGGGAACATCCGGGTGAGCTCGCCCCGCCACATCCCGGTCGAGAGGAACTGCCGGAGCAGCGCGCGCATCGAGGGCCGCGGCCGGTAGGTGACGGTGAGGCGCGGAGTGAACCAGACGACCTCGCCGCGCTCGCGCAGCCGCCGGTTCAGCTCCCAGTCCTGCCCGCGCTTGAAGCGCTCGTCGAACAGGCCGGCGCGCTCGAGGGCGGAGCGGCGGAAGACGCCGAGGTACACCGTGTCGGCCGGGCCCTCCTCGCCTCCCACGTGGTGGGGTGTGCCGCCCAGCCCGATGCGGGAGCCGTAGGCCCGGGCGACCGCGCGCTGGAACGGGGTGAGGCCCTCCGCCGCCATCACTCCGCCGACGTTCGCCGCTCCGGAGCGCTGCAGCGCCTCGACCGCCGTGCGCGCGTACTCGGGCGGCAGGACGGAGTGCGCGTCGACCCGGACGACGACCGGGTGGCGCGAGGCGCGGATCGCGGCGTTGAGGCCCGCAGGAGTGGAGCCGACCTCGTTCGGCACGACCCGGATCCGCGGATCGGCCGCGCTCAGCTCGGCGACGAGCTCCTCCGTGCCGTCGATGCTCGGGGCGACGGCGAGGACGACGTCGAAGGGGCCGGTGTAGTCCTGGTGCAGCAGCGAGTCGACCGCGGCGCGCACGTGGGCGACCTCGTTGAGGACGGGCATGACGTAGGAGACGCCGGGCAGGTCGGAGAGGTCGTCTTCCGGGATCTCGTGCTGCATGGGTCCAGTTCGTGCGGGAGGAGCGCGGGCGCAGGGATCCACCACCCTACCAGCGGGGAGCACCGCGCCCCGGGCCGGGCCCGGACGCGGAAAAGCCCCCCGGGGACGGATCCTCGAGGGGCTGTGCGCGGCGGCGGAGGGTCAGCCGGCGGCCATCTGGCCGAGCGTCGCCTTCGCCTGGTAGCTCTGGCCGTTGCGGACGTAGGTCAGCTCGACCGCGGCGTTCGCGGCCTGCGCGCGGACCTGCGCGGTGAGGTCGGACGCGCTCGTGATCGGAGTGCTGTCGATCGCGGTGATGATGTCGCCCTTGGCGAGACCGGCCGCCTGCGCGGCACCGCCTCCGGAGACCTCCTCGATGCGGGCGCCGAGGACGTCCGCGGTCGAGTCGGAGACGCTCGCGCCGAGCAGGCCGTGCGAGGCGGAGCCGTTCGCGATGATCTCCTTCGCGATGCGCTCGGCGATCGCGCTGGGGATCGCGAATCCGACTCCGATGTTGCCGGACTGGCCGCTCGAGGAGGACTGGCCGGCGCTCGCGATCGCGACGTTCACGCCGATCAGCTCGCCGTCGCTGTCGAGCAGCGCGCCGCCGGAGTTGCCCGGGTTGATCGCCGCGTCGGTCTGGATGACGGGCAGCGAGATGGTGCTCTTCGCCTGGGTCGGCGCCTGCTGGCCCGGGATGTCGAAGTTGAACGGGCTCTCGGTGCCGCCGCTCGAGCTGTCGCCCGAGTCGTCCGGAGCCGCCGAGGAGGCGACCTGGATGCTGCGGTTGAGCGCGCTGACGATGCCGTCGGTCACGGTGCCGGAGAGGCCGAGCGGGGCGCCGATGGCGACCGCCGTGTCGCCGACGTTGATCTTGGTGGAGTCCGCGAACGTCATCGGGCTGAGGTCGGTCGCGCCGGTCAGCTTGATGACGGCGAGGTCGAGGGTCGGGTCGGTGCCGACGACGGTCGCGTCGAAGATCCGGCCGTCGCTGGTCGTGACCGAGACGGTGCCGTTCGCGATCTCGCCGTCGAGGGTGACCACGTGGGTGTTGGTCAGGACGTAGCCGTCCTTCGAGAGCACGATGCCGGAGCCGGTGCCGGCGGACGAGCTGCCGCTCACCGCGATGGTGACGACGCTCGGAGTGGCCTTGGCGGCGACCGCGGTGGCGGTCGTCGCGTCCTCGGCGTTGTTGACCGTGATCGTCTGCGAGCCGCCGGCGGAGACCACGCGGGTCCCGCCGCCGTTGGAGGCGGACCAGAGGCCGAACACGCCGGCTCCCGCGACTCCGCCCACGACCGCGCCGATGGCGAGCGCCGCGACGACGCCCACTCCGGCTCGGCGCTTCGTGGCGGTGGGGGCGGGGGTGTACTCGGCGCCCGGGCCGAAGGGGCTCGAGGAGGGCGGCTCCTCGGAGCCGTGCAGGGTGTTCGCCGCGGGCGGCGCGTACTGCCCGTAACGGGCCGGCTGGGAGACGGGCTGCGCCTCGTTGCCGGCCGTCGCGTTCGGCGTGTACGGCGGCTGGGTGGCCGAGGAGGAGGGGTAGGGGACGGTCGGGTTCTCGCTCTCGCGGTGCGCTCCGCCCCGGTGGATCGGCTCGGTGGGCCCGGTGGTCGAGGACGACGCTCCGGAGCTCTCGCCGGGGGTGCGCTCGGTCGCCTCTCGGGCGCCGGACTCCGTCGGCGTGGTGGGTTCCTCCGGCTGACGAGGACCCTCGTGACTCTCGGTCATGGGTGCTGCTCCTTCCAAGCGGGGATAGCTTGGCGATCGTACCTGGGGGTTTCTTATGACGGGCCTGCGAGCGGGAAATGAAACCGGCCGGACTGCTCGAGCGGGCACACTGGGCACGTGAGCATTCCCGGATCCTGGTCCCGCGCCGCGGCGGGCGCCGGCCTCCTCGGCCCCAGCGGCGAGGTCGCCGCCACCGTCTTCAGCGAGATGAGCGCGCTCGCCCTGCGCACCGGAGCGGTGAACCTCGGCCAGGGCTTCCCGGACGAGGACGGCCCGCGCGAGATCCTCGACGCCGCGCGCGACGCCATCGCGTCGGGGGTCAACCAGTACCCGCCGGGTCCCGGCTTCCCCGTCCTGCGCGAGGCGATCGCCGCGCACCGGCAGCGCTTCTCCGGGATCGCCCTCGACCCCGACGGCGAGGTCCTCGTCACCACGGGCGCCACCGAGGCCCTGGCCGCGGCTCTGCTGGGCCTGCTCGAGCCGGGCGACGAGGTCGTCACCTTCACGCCCCACTACGACGCCTACGGAGCCCTGATCGCCCTGGCAGGAGGGGTGCACCGCACCGTGCTCCTGCGCGGCCCCTCCTTCGCGGTCGACCACGACGAGCTGACCGCCGCAGTGAGCGACCGCACGCGCGTCATCCTGGTGAACGACCCGCACAACCCGACCGGTGCCGTCCTCCCGGCCGAGACCCGCGAGCTGATCGTGCGGCTCGCCGAGCGGCACGACGCCGTGATCCTGACGGACGAGGTCTACGAGCACCTGCGCTTCGACACCCCGCACGTCCCGCTGGCCTCCCTTCCCGGAGCCTTCGAGCGGACGCTGTCCGTCTCCTCGGCGGGCAAGACCTTCAGCACCACGGGCTGGAAGATCGGCTGGGTGACAGGCCCGCGCGAGCTGATCACGGCCGTCCTCGCCGTGAAGCAGTTCCTCACCTACGTCAGCGGATCGCCGTTCCAGGGGGCCGTCGCCCTCGGGCTCGGGCTCCCGGACGCCTTCTTCACCGGCGCGGCGCAGACTCTTGCGGCCAAGAAGGACCTGCTGTCGGCGGGCCTGGCTGCTGCGGGCTTCGGCGTCGCACCCTCCTCGGGCGGCTACTTCGTCGTCGCGGACGCGGCACCGCTCGGCTACGAGGACGGGGTCGCGCTCTGCCGGGCGCTCCCGGATCTCGCGGGAGTGGTGGCGGTGCCCGTGTCGGCGTTCTGCCGCCCCGAGGACGCGGCTCCCTACCGCTCGCTCGTCCGCTTCGCCTTCTGCAAGCGGTTCGAGGTGCTGGAGACCGCGGTCGCGGGCCTCGCCCGCATGGCGCGCTGAGGAGCCGGCCTCAGCGGATGCGGTCGGATGCCCGGCGCCGTCGGGCCGGGGGCGGCGGTCAGAGCGGCAGCACCCGGAAGCGCCGCAGCGCCAGAGCGGGGTTCTTCGCGCGCGCCGCGTCGATCCGCTCGCGCGAGACCCAGGCGACGGCGACATCCTCGACCTCGCCGAGGGTGACGGTCTCGACGCCCATCGGATCGACGATCATGCTCGTGCCGACCCCGATCGGCGGGGTCTGGTCGGCTGCGACGAGGTACACCGTGTTCTCGAGCGCGCGGGCGGTGACCAGCGTCCGCCAGTGCGCCTCCTTGAGCGGGCCGCGCACCCACTCGGCCGGTGCCGCGATGACGTCGACCCCGGCGTCGACCAGCCAGCGGCTGACCTCCGGGAAGCGCAGGTCGTAGCAGGTCTGCAGCCCGACGACGAGGCCGCCGACCTCGAACGTCTCGGGTGCGGCGATCTCCCCCGCGGCGACCCACTCCGACTCGGTCTGGCCGAAGGCGTCGTACAGGTGCAGCTTGCGGTAGCGGGCCACGACCGTGCCCTCGGGGTCGAGCGCGACGAGCGTGTTCGCGATGCGGCGTCCGTCCACCGCCTCGACCATGCCCGCCACGAGGTGGATCCGGAGCTCGCGCGCGAGGGCCGCGAGAGCCGTGACGAACGGGCCGTCGAGCGCCTCGCCCGCCGCGACCAGCTCGGGCCCGAGCGGATCAGTGAAGGCGGAGCTGTACTCCGGCAGCACCACCATGCTCGCGCCGCGCTCGGCGGCGATCCGGGCCAGGCGCTCGATCGTCGCGATGTTCGCCTCCCGGTCCGTCGAGGGGGCGAACTGCGCCACGGCCATGCCGACGGCGCCGGTCATCAGCTCGGCGGGTAGAGGAAGAGGGCGACCTGGGAGGCCGGGATGGTGCGCTTGTGGTACGCGTGGTCGTTGCCCCAGTTGTACTCCTCGAGCGAGACCGTGCCGTCGGAGTTGACGGCCTGCACGTAGGCGACGTGGTTGCCGGTGAACCAGGCGACCGCGCCGGGGACGGGCGTACTGCTGGTCACCCAGCCGTGGGAGGCCCACTGGCCGGCCCACGCGTAGGCGCTGCCTCCGCCCGGGGTCATGTTGCCCCAGGTCCACTTGAAGGGTGCGCTCGTCGAGCCCTGGTCGCGGTTGATCCGCCAGGCGACGAAGTCGACGCACTCGCGGTAGTAGTACCGCAGCGGCGATAGGCCGCCGCCCTGGTCGTCGGTGAGCTGGTCGCGCCAGGGGTAGTCGTCGCCCTCCTCGCGGGGCGTGACCGAGGTGCTGGTGCCGCCGCTGCCCGCGGCGGCGCCGTCCGCGCCGGTCGTGCCTGCCGCGGCCTGCGCCTCCTGGGCGAGGCGGGCGGTCTCGGCGTCGCGGGCGGCCTGCTCGGCGGCGGCGAGCGCGCGCGCCTGGGCGGCCGCCTCGTCGAGCTGGGCCTGGGTCGGTGCGGTGAAGGAGTCGCGGATGACCTGCTCCTGGACCGCGGTCGGCGCGACGGTGAGCTTCTGGTTGCCGAGCGCCTGCACGCGGGCGGCGGCCTCGACGGCGGCCTGCGAATCGGGTGCCGGGTCGAAGGAGTAGGCGGGGAGCGCGGAGACCGCCACGAGGCCCGCGATGGCGGCGAGGGCGACCGTGCTGACGGTCGCGCGGAAGACACGGCCCCGGCGGCGCCGCACGGGGCGGACGGGCGTGAGGACCGGAGTGGCGACGCGTGCCGCGGGCAGCGCGTGCGGCGCCTGCCGCGGGCTCCGCCGGGTCGGGCGGTCGCCGAGCCCCTCGTTCGAGCCGTCGTCCCCGCGTTCGTCCCTCACAGCAGCACCCCTCGCATCGGGGTCGAGCCTAACGTGCGGGCCGGTCCGGCACACGCGTCGGCGCGGAGCGTCGGGAGGCCGGTCCGCGGATGCGGGTCGCGCGAGCCCGGCACGAAGTCGGCGGCGGCGCCGCGCGGATCCGACGGTGACGCGGACGGGCGACCGGAGTAGCGTCCGGAGCGGAGCGGGCGCGATGGTGCGGCCGCGGGACGGAGGACGGCGATGATCCGGAGCGAGAGGGCCTTCGGCGGCTTCAGCGTGGACGACGTGGAGGCGGCGCGGGCCTTCTACGGCGGAGTGCTCGGGCTCGAGGTCGAGCTGAACGCGATGGGGATCCTCGACATCCGGCTGCCGGGCGGAGGCCGCGCGATCGCGTACCCGAAGCCGGACCACGAGCCGGCGTCGTTCACGATCCTGAACTTCTCGGTGGAGGACGTCGACGTGGCGGTCGCCGAGCTGCACGCGGCAGGCGTCACCACGGCGATCTACGACGACCCGTCGCTGCCGACCGATGCGGACGGAGTGATGCGCGGCCACGGGCCGACGATCTGCTGGTTCCGCGATCCGGCGGGCAACGTGCTGAGCGTGATCGAGGGCGACTGAGGTCTCCGCCCGCGCACTGTCAGCCGCGGGCAGCACGTCCGCGACCCGTGTTAACGACGAAAGCCGGCCCTTCTCAGGACCGGCTTTCGCTTTCTTGTTGCGGGGGCAGGATTTGAACCTACGACCTCTGGGTTATGAGCCCAGCGAGCTACCGAACTGCTCCACCCCGCGGCACAAGAAGAGACATTACACGCGTTCCGGCGCCGGTGCAAATCGACGCGGCGGTGGGAGCGGGCTCCGGTCTCAGGCGGGCTTGGCGGCGCGCAGCACGGCGCTCCCGTCCACGCTCAGCCCGACCGCCGTCAGGGCGGCTGCGAGCTCGGACGAGGTGCGCGACCAGGTGCGGACGTCGGCGTCGACGAGAGCGGACGACGACGGGACGACGAGCACCGCGCCGCCGGGGGCGACGAACCACTCCACCAGCCGCGCCCACTCCTCCAGGTCGGGGAGCCACGAGACGACGCCGGCGCTGCAGAGCACGACGTCGAACGAGTCGGGCTCCGGCAGCATGTGCCGCAGCTCGTAGAGGTTCGCGCAGACGAAGCGGGCGGAGCCGGCGAGGTCCCTGTCCGCGGCGCCGGCGCGTGCTCGGCGCACGGCGGGCATCGAGAAGTCGACGCCCACCACGCGGGCGCCGCGCTCGGCGAGCTCGAGCGCGTCGAGCCCGTCGCCCGAGCCGAGCTGGAGGATCCTCGGCCCGGGGTCGAGGAGCGCCGCGGTGACGAGCTCCGGGTGGAGCGCACCCTCGCCGGTGCGCTCCTCCCAGTACGTGCGGTTCAGCTCGAGCCACTCCCCCGAGCGGAGGTGCTCGCCGCGGTCGACCTGCACCATGCGGGCTACTGGCCGCCCTCGGCCTGCAGCGCCCGCGAGAGCGCCTCGGTCAGCTGCTCGTCCGCCGCCGCGAAGGCGGTGAGGTCGCCCGCCTTGAGGGCGTTCTCGCGAGCCGTGAGTGCGTCCCGCGCGTCGTTCAGCGCCTGCTGCAGCGCCGTCTGGTCGCCCGTGGCCGGCGTGGAGCCGGTGCCGCCGGTCGTGCCGCCCGCGTCGCCTCCGGTGTCGCCGCCCGAGGTGCCGGTGCCGGCGTCCGGAGTCGTCGGCGTGCCGGTGTCGCCCGCGTCGGCTCCCGAGTCGCCGCCGAAGAGGCTGTCGAGGGCCGCGTCGAGGGTGTCCTCGAAGGCGATGTCGTCACCGAACGCGACCAGCACCTTCTGCAGGAGCGGGAAGCTCGTGTCTCCGTTGGAGCGCACGTAGATCGGCTGGACGTAGAGCAGGCCGCCGCCGACCGGCAGCGTGAGCAGGTTGCCCCTCGTGACGGTGGTGTCGCCGCGGGAGAGGATGTTCAGCTCGTTCGCGACCGTCGGGTCGGTGGTGAACGCGTTCTGCACCTGGCCGGGGCCGGGCACCGTGTCGTCCTTCGGCAGCTCGAGCAGGCGGAGCGTGCCGTAGCCGTCGGCCACGGAGCCCGCCGTCGAGCCGGCGTCGGAGTCGGCCACGAGGTAGCCGGTCAGCACGTTGCGGCTGGCCTGCGCGCCCTGGACGCTCGCCGGGATGTACGTCGAGTAGAGCGAGTACGACGGCACGTCCTGGTCCGGCGTCTGCAGCGTCAGGTAGTACGGCGGCTGCAGGCTGGTGCCGGTCGCGGCGGCCGTGGTCGCGGCTCCGCTGGTCGGGTCGTTCGGCGTCGCCCAGGCGTCCTCGCGGGAGTAGAAGGAGCCCGCGTCGGTCACGTGGTAGGTGCCGAGGACCGCGCGCTGGACCTTGAAGAGGTCCTCCGGGTACCGGACGTGGCTGAGCAGCTCACCCGACATGTCGCTCACGGGCTTCACCGTGGTCGGGAAGATCTTCTGCCAGGTCTGCAGGATCGGGTCCTCGGTGTCCCACGCGTAGAGCGTGACGCTGCCGTCGTACGCGTCGACGGTCGCCTTGACCGAGTTGCGGATGTAGTTGACGTCGTCGGTCGGGAACTGCTGCTGCGTGTTCGTGTCGGCGATCGCCTGCGAGAGGCTCTGCACCTCCGAGTACGGGTAGTCGGCCGAGGTGGTGTACCCGTCGACGACCCACTTCACGCGGCCGTCGACGACGGTCGGGTAGGCATCGGAGTCGAGCTTGAGGTACGGCGCCACCTTCTGGACGCGCTGCACGGGATCGCGGTCGTAGAGGATCTGCGAGTCGTCGTTCACGCCGTCCGAGAGGAAGATCTGCTCGGACTGGAACTTGATCGCGTAGACGAGCTTCTTGAAGACGTTGTCGAGAGCGGGGCCGCCCTCGCCGTCGAAGGTCGTGTAGGTCTGCTGCGCGCCGTCGGTGCCCGAGGGGTAGTCGAGCTCGATGTCGCGCGAGTCGTTGCCGCCCACGATCGAGTACGGCGGGGAGTTCTCGCCGAAGTAGATCCGCGGCTCGTAGTCGCCGAGGTCGCCCGTCGTCGGGACGCCGGACTCGATGAACACCGGCTCGCCGTCGGCCGATCGCTGGTTGCCGTACGCGGCGACCAGGCCGTAGCCGTGGGTGTAGACCAGTGTCTGGTTGTACCAGGTCTGGTTGGTGCCGAGGCCGTTGAGGTTCAGCTCGCGGACGCCGACCACGGCGTCCTGCGTCGATCCGTCGATGGAGTAGCGGTCGACGTCGAGCGCGTTCTGCGTGTCGCCGAACTTGTAGTACTGGCGGAACTGCTGCAGCTGCGAGAACGCGTCGGTGACGACGGCGGGGTCGAGGATGCGGATGTTCGCGGTGGTCTCGGCGTCCGAGCGCAGGGCGCCCGGCTCCGCGTCGGTGGTCGCGTCGTAGGGGATGACGTCGACGTCGCTGACGCCGTAGGCCTGGCGCGTCATGTCGATGTTGTTCTGGATGAAGGGCTGCTCGAGCGTGCGCTCGTTGGGCTCGACCTGGAACTTCTGCACGATCCACGGGTAGAGGGAGCCGACGAGCAGGCTCGACACGATCAGCAGCGCGGTGCCGATGACCGGGAAGCGCCAGCGGCCGATGAAGGCGGTGACGACGAAGAGGATCGCGACCAGCGCCGCGATGCCGGCCAGGATCTGCAGGCCCGGGATCGTCGCGTTGACGGTGGAGTAGGTGGCGCCGGTGATGCGGGGCCCCTGCTGCGCGAGCGTCGCGTACTGGTCGAGCCAGAGGCTGACCGCCTGCACGGCGAGGTAGAGGGCGGCGATGACCGCCAGCTGGATGCGCGAGGCCTTCGAGATGCGGATCTCGCGGCCGTTCACCCGGATCGCTCCGTAGAGGTAGCCGGTGGCGAGGGTCGCGAACGCCGAGATCAGCAGGACCGCCGACGCGAAGCCGACGATGCTCTGGTAGAAGGGCAGCTCGAAGAGGTAGAACGACGTGTCGAGGCCGAACTGCGGATCCGTGGTGCCCGAGGGCGTGCGGTTCCAGAAGGTGAGGCTCGTCTGCCAGCGGGTGGCGGAGGAGACGCCGGCGAAGAGGCCGAGCACCGCGGGGATCCCGAAGGTGGCCAGGCGCCGCAGCGGCTCCACGACCTGCTGGTAGCGGTCGATCTGCGAGTTGAGCTTCGCGTAGACCGGCCGGAGGCGGTACGCCAGCATCAGGCTGATGAACACCGGCACCGCCATGGCGACGAAGCCGATGACGAAGAGACCGCCCGCCGCCGCCCACTGCGTCGTGAGCACGGAGAGGAAGCCGAGCTGGTCGTACCAGAGGATGTCGGTGTACAGACCGGCGAAGACGAAGAACGCCACCACCAGGACGGCCACCACCACGACAGTGACGGCGAGGACGCTCCGTCTCTTCCGCGGCGGGGTTTCGGTTGCTGTGGAACTCACGTGAGGGCCTCTTGCTGTCGAGATGTGAGGGGAGGCCACCCATGCTATGCGACGGCTGTCCGGCTCACCTGGGCGTCGACCCGGGGTCGGCGGGCGGGATCAGTCGAGGGGAGCGGCGGTGCTGCAGTCCGGCAGCCCGGAGGTGTCGCCCGCGGCGATGCCCTTCAGTGCGGCGAGGGCGTCGTCGAGGGTCGAGACCGCGAGCACGTCGAGCCCGTCGGGGACGTGGCCGACGACCTCGTTGCAGTTGGTCGCGGGGGCGAGGAAGTACTCGGCTCCGGCGCCCTCCGCCCCGTGGAGCTTCTGGCGGATCCCGCCGATGGCGCCGACCTCGCCGGCCGCGTCGATCGTGCCGGTCCCGGCGACGCTCCGCCCGCCGTTGAGCTCGCCCTCGGTGAGCTTGTCGATGATCCCGAGGGCGAACATCATGCCCGCGCTCGGCCCGCCCACGTCGTCCAGCTGGATGTCGACCTCGAACGGGAAGTCGAAGGCCGCTCCGGGGAGAACGCCGATGACGGCGGCGCCGTTCGAGTCGCGCGGCGTGACCTCCACCTCCTGCCGGACGCCCTCGCGCTCGATGCTGACCTGCACCGGGGAGCCGGTGCCGAGGGTCTGCAGGGTCGCGCGCAGGGCGGTCGCGTCGGCGACAGGGGTGCCCGCGACCGCGAGGATCTCGTCCCCCGCCTCCAGGACGCCCTCGGCCGGGGAGCCCTCGGGCACCTGCACGACCGAGACGCGCTGCTCGACGGGGTAGCCGAGCTCGGTGAGCGCGGCGGCGATCGCCTCCTGCTGGGAGTCGGTCATCTCGGCCTGGTTCGCCTCGTCGCGCTCCTCGACCGTGGAGGAGGGAGGGAAGATCGCGTCGACCGGGACGACCGCCTTGGTCCTGTCGAACCAGGCGCTCGCGACCTCGACCCAGGTGGGCAGGCTCTGCGGGTTGCCGACGACCGACACGGTGAGCATGTCGAGCGTGCCGGCCGTGGGATAGGTGGTGCGGTCCGGGATCGAGATGAGGGGCACGTCCTTGCTGCTGCCCAGGGTGTCGAACACGGGGCCGGGCTGCTCGATCACGTAGGGGGCGGGCGCGACGCCCAGACCGACCACGACGGCGACACCCGAGAGGAGGACGACCGGTCCGACCCACGGGCGGCGCGGGGAGGAGGAGGGGCGCGGGTCGTCGGAGAACAGCGACACGGGGGCCTTTCTGGCAACGGGTGGAGCGGCTCCGCCGGGATGTTCGCGGCGGGCGGAAGCGGGCTGGGCCCGAGCGGTGCTCTGCACGCCGAGGCCCCGGGCGCTCGGGCTAACGTAGCTTGAACGACTGGGAGTCGCGCCGGAACCGGCGCCCTGTGCAGGGCCGCGGAGGCGGTGCGGCGACCGGATTCACGTGAGCGACGGAGGGCTGATCCCGATGGCCGATGGCGACAGTGCGGACCGAGCGGGCGGCGGCTCCGAGGACGAGTTCCGGGAGATGCTGCGGCAGTTCCTCTCGGGGAACGGCCCGGTCGACCCCTCGCAGCTCGCCGGAGCGGCGGGACTGCCGAACGACCCGGTGGCCCTGCAGAACCTGCTCTCGCAGCTGCAGAGCGCGATGCAGCAGAACGGCGACGGCGGCGTCAACTGGACGCTCTCGCTCGAGCAGGCGAAGCAGCTCGCGCGCGCCGAGTCCGCGCCGGTGTCCGACTCCGTGCGGGCTCCGATCGACGCGGCCTTCGGCGTCGCCGCGCTCTGGCTCGACGAGGTCGCGTACGTCTCCGAGCTGAGCCGCACGCCGCGCTCGATCAGCCGCCTCGAGTGGATCTCCCTGACGATGCCGGTCTGGACCCAGCTCGCCGAGCCGGTGGCGCTGAGCATCTCGGACGCGCTGACCCGCGTGCTCCGCGAGCAGGCCCCGGAGGAGATGCAGGCGATGATCGCCGGTGCCGAGGGCATGATGCGCGGGATCGGCGGCACCCTGTTCGCCCTGCAGCTGGGCCAGGTCGTCGGGCAGCTCGCCGCCGAGGTCGTCTCGGGCGGCGACATCGGCATCCCGCTGCTGGAGGAGAACGACGCGGCGATCCTGCCGCAGAACGTCGCCGCGTTCGGCGAGGGCCTCGACATCCCGCTGGACCAGGTGCAGCTGTACCTGGCGGTCCGCGAGCTCGCGCACGCCCGCCTCTTCCGGCACGGCAAGTGGCTCCGTCTCGCCCTCATCTCGCAGATCACCGACTTCGCGCGCGGGATCAGCATCGACACCACCCGCCTCGAGGAGCTGGCCGAGGGCTTCGACCCGTCGAACCCCGAGGAGCTCCGCGACGCGATGACCTCCGGCGCGCTCATCCCGCCGAAGACGGAGGAGCAGCTCGCCGCGCACGGCCGCCTCGAGACCGTCCTCGCCCTCATCGAGGGGTGGGTCGACGTCGTCACCGCGGCGGCGACCACCCGCCTGCCCAGCGCCGGGGCGATCGCCGAGACGGTCCGCCGCCGCCGCGCCTCCGGCGGGCCGGCCGAATCCGCCTTCGCCACCCTCGTCGGCCTGGAGCTGCGCCCGCGCCGCCTCCGCGAGGCCGCCGCGATGTGGCAGGCCGTGACCGACGCCGTCGGGCCCGAGGCCCGCGACTCCCTCTGGTCGCACCCCGACCTGCTCCCCGGCTCAGAGGACCTGGACGACCCGAGCGCGCTCGTCGCCCGGCTCACGGCCGAGGCCCGCGGCGAGACCCCGGAGCCCGACGAGATGGACCGCGCGCTGGAGGACCTGCTGAACGGCACGATGCCGCGCGAGGGCGACGGCGCCTCCGGAGACGCTCCGGACACGCCCGACGACGCCGGCTCGCCGGACGACGACGACAGCGGCTCCTCCCCCACGGGGGACCGCCCCGTCTGACCCCCCCCGTCCGGCGCCCGCCTGTGGACAACTCGCGCGGCGCCGGGCCGGTCTCGGCCATGATCGCCGGATGGTGCTCCGGCTCGATCCCCGACTCCCCCTGCTCTGGCGCTCCGCGACCGCGGTGCAGCTCGGCCTCGACCGGCCGCACGCGGTGCTGGACGGCATCGGCTACCCGGAGGAGCTGCTGCTCGACGCCCTCCGCGTGGGCACCAGCGCCGGCACCGTCCGCCTGATCGCGGCGCGCGCCGGAGCGAGCGAGGCGCGGGTCGACGAGGTGCTCGAGGCGCTCCGGCCGGTCCTGCTGCGCAGCGTCGAGCCCGGCCCTCCCCCGGCACCGCGGGTCGTCGTCGAGGGGACGGGCGCAGCACCGGACGCACTGCGCACGCTGCTCCGGAGCGAGGGCTGCTCGTTGCTCGCCGACGACGGGACGCCGGACCTCGCCGTGCTGATCGCCGACTTCGCGGTCGCCCCCGCCCGCGCCGCGCACTGGCTCGCGGCCGATGTGCCGCACCTGGCGGTGGTGTTCGGCGACGAATCGGTGCGCCTCGGACCCCTGGTGGAGCCGGGGTCCGGACCGTGCCTGCACTGCGCCGAGCGGGACCGGATGGACCTCGACCCGGATCGCGCGCGCCTCGTGATCCAGGTGCTCGGCCGCTCAGCCCCCACCCGCACGCCGCTCGCGAGCGCGGCGATCGCCGTGGCGGCCGCCGACGCCGTGCTGCGGCGGCTCCTCGCGGGCTGGCGAGGGCTCCGCGCGGCCGAGCGGATCTACAGCGACGCCTCCGGAGCGTTCACCGTGCGGGAGCGGGAGCCGCACCCCGAGTGCGCGTGCCGAGCTCTTCGAGGAAGCGCGACGGCTCCCTCCGCGTGACGCGGCCGACCGTCGAGCGCGCCCACGAGAGGCGCAGGCGCCGGCGGGCCCGGGTGATGCCGACGTAGAGGAGGCGCCGCTCCTCGTCGATCGCCTCGAGGCCGGCGGCGTACGAGATCGGCAGCAGGCCCTCGGCGAGCCCCATCAGGTGCACCGACTCCCACTCGAGGCCCTTCGCCGAGTGCAGCGTGGCGAGGGTGACCGCGCCGCGGTCCGGCTCGTGGTGCACCTGCTGGCGTGCGATCAGGTCGTCGGTGAACTGGCGGAAGGTCCATCCGGCAGGGGCCTCGTCGACGAGGCGGGCCAGCGTGTCCAGCGACTCCCACCGGTCGCGCACCGCACCGGGCGCAGACGGGGGCTCGGCGCTCCAGCCGAGCGAGCGGAGGACGTCGCTCACCGACTTGAACAGCGGCTCGCCGCTGATCGACACGGACGCCGCGCGCAGCTGCATCACGGCCTGCTTCACCTCGGGCAGGTCGAAGAAGCGCTTGCCGCCGCGCATGTGCGCGCTCACTCCCCGCTCGTGCAGGGCGTGCTCGATGACCGCCGACTGGCTGTTGGTGCGGAAGAGGACCGCGATGTCGGAGGGGCGCACCCCCGCCTCGATGTCGGCCGCGACCCGCGCCGCGATCCCGCGCGCCTCCGCGATGTCGTCCGGGTAGGCGTCGATCGCGGGCTCCGGCGCCTCGGCGGCGGCGACGGCGTGGAGCGAGAGGGCGCCGGGCCTGCCCCGCATGAGGCGGTTCGCGGTCTGCACGATCGGCACGGCCGAGCGGTAGTTCTCCTCCAGGCGCACCACGGTGGCGGCCGGCCAGCGGGACGGGAAGTCGAGGAGGTAGTCGGCCCGCGCACCCGCGAAGGAGTAGATGGTCTGGCTGGCGTCGCCGACGACGCAGAGGTCGCTCCGGTCGCCGAGCCAGAGCTCCAGGAGCCGCTGCTGCAGCGGCGAGACGTCCTGGTACTCGTCGACGACGAAGAAGCGGTACTGCTCGCGCACCTGCATCGCCATCGCAGGCTCGGACTCGAGCATCCCGGCGGTCACGAGCAGGACGTCCTCGAAGTCGATCTGGCGGCGCTGGTCCTTCAGCCCCTCGTACTCGTCCACGAGCGCGACCGTCTGCTCCAGGGTGAGCCGTCCGGGCAGGGGGCGCGTGCGGGCGGCGACGGCGTACTGCTCGAGCGAGAGGGCGGACACCTTCCGCCACTCGATCTCGGCCGAGAGGTCGCGGAGCGTCGCCGTGTCGAGCTTCAGGCGGAGCCGCTCGGCCGCGTGCCCGAGCAGGCGCGCCTTGCCGTCGAGCAGCTGGGGCATCGTGCCCCCCACCAGCTGCGGCCAGAAGTAGCCGAGCTGCGAGAGGGCGGCGGCGTGGAAGGTGCGGGCCTGGACGCCGCCGGCGCCGAGCACCCGCAGGCGCGAGCGCAGCTCGGCCGCGGCGCGGCTGGTGAAGGTCAGGGCCATGACGCGACCGGGCGTGTAGACGCCGGTCGCCACTCCGTGCGCGATGCGGTGCGTGATCGTCCGGGTCTTGCCCGTGCCCGCTCCCGCGAGGACGCAGACCGGCCCCAGCAGCGCCTCCGCCGCCTCGCGCTGCCCCTCGTCGAGTCCGTCGAGCAGGGTCACGCGATCGGGCCGTTCTCCAGCTCGCCTCCGTACCAGTCCTCGATCATCGCGCGGGCGATGGACGAGCGGCCGGGCAGCAGCACGGACTCGAGCGAGTCGTGCAGCTGCTGCCGGGTGAACCAGCGCAGCTCGACGATCTCCTCGCCGTCCGGGAGCAGATCCTCCGGGGACTGGTCCTCGGCGAGGCGGGCGGTGAAGCCGACCATGAGGGAGGCGGGGAAGGGCCAGGGCTGCGAGCCGAGGTACTGCGGGTCGACGACGCGCATGCCCGACTCCTCGCCGATCTCGCGGATCACGGCGGCCTCGAGCGACTCGCCCGGCTCGACGAAGCCGGCGAGCAGGGAGAAGCGGCCGGTGCCCCACATCGCGTTCGAGCCGAGGAGGAGGCGGTCGTCCGCGTCGAGGACGCAGACGATGATCGCCGGATCCGTGCGCGGGAAGACCTGGCTGCCGTCGGTGGGCGAGCGGCGGACCCAGCCGCCCTGCTCGACGACGGTCGGGTCGCCGTTGCGGGGCGAGTAGCCGTGCGAGGCGTGCCAGTTCGCGATGGCGAGAGCCTCGGTGAACAGGCCCGCGTCGCGGTCGCTCAGGCGCTCGGCGATCGGGCGCAGGCCGCTCCACCGCTCCTCGTCGGGCTCGAGCTCGGCGGCGGCCGCGTCGGTGAGGACGGTCGCGATGACGGGGGTTCCGACCGGCTCGCCGGGGGCCTCGGCGAGCGTGCGGCCGAGGTAGATCCGGAGGGTGCCGGCGGTCACGTCCTCGGGGCGGCGCAGGAGGAGGCGGTCGGCCTCGACCAGGGTCCGGTCGTGGTGCAGGACGAGCACGCGGGTGGCGGGATCGGCGAGCAGCTCGTCGAAGAGCGCGGGCCGTGAGCGTCCGACGCCGTCGCGGTCGGCCGCCTGTCGCGAGAGCGGGAGGCGATCGGCGAAGGGCAGTGACATCCGGGGCTCATTTCGTGACGGGGGCCGCGAGGACCGCTGTCGCGGGCCTTCGACGGCATCGGCGGGACAGCGCGTGGCGGCGGGCCGGCCGGGCACGAGCCGCCTACCCTGGAAACCATGGCCAGATCCCATCTCACTCTAGCCGCGCTGGCCACCTCGGCCGTCGAGGGCCTCGACGTCCGCTCCGCGCGCCCCTTCACCTCCTCGACGCACGGCGACTTCGACTCCGCCCTGCTGACGACGCGCGAGGGCGCCCCCCTCGTCGTGCGCGTGCCCACGTCCGCGCTCGCGGAGCAGGAGCAGCTCGGCGACCTCGTCGCGCTCCGGGCGCTGACCGCCGGCATCCGCAGCCGCCTGCCCTTCGATCTGCAGGAGAGCGTCGGGCAGACGCCGTTCGACGGCACCCGCGCGGTCGTCTACGAGTACCTCGAGGGAGATCGCGTCCTCATCGACGACGTGGCCGCGCAGAGCGGGCTCGCGGACTCGATCGGCCGGGCCGTCGGGGCGATCCACTCGCTCCCGGTGTCGTTCGTCCAGGAGGCGGGCCTGCCGATCGCGACCGCGCGCGACAGCGTGAACGAGACGGTCGCGGTGATCGAGCGCGCGGCCGACACCGGCCACGTCCCGGCGGCGCTCGTCGCGCGCTGGGAGTCGGCCTCCTCCGACGAGGCGCTCTGGCAGTTCGACCCGACCGTGGTGAACGGCTCGATGACCGCCGACTCCTTCCTCCGCTCGGGCGACGTCGTCGCGGCCGTGCTCGGCTGGGCGGCGCTGCGGGTCGGCGACCCGGCGCGCGACCTGCACTGGCTGCTGAGCGCCCCGGGCTCGGAGACGGCGCTCTCCGCCTACTCCCGGATGCGCGCGGGAGCAGTGGACCGCACGATCCGCCAGCGCGCCCAGCTCTACGCCGAACTCGAACTCGCCCGCTGGCTGCTGCACGGCACCGAGACCGACGACTCCGCCATCGTGGACGACGCGGTCGCCATGCTCGACACGCTGGTCGACAGCGTGCTCGGCGACCTCTCCGCGCCCCTCTCGACCGACACCGGCCCGGTGCTGGAGGTCTCGGAGGTCGAGGAGCTGCTCAACCGCACGCCGGGAGCCCGCACGGGCTCTTCCGCTCACGGCCGCGGGCTCGCTCCCGTCGCCGAGGAGAGCGACTCCGCGAGCTCGCGCTCGGAGTAGAACCGCTCGGGCCGCAGCACGAGGTCGTCGGCGACGAAGTAGAACACGGCGTCGACGCTCTCGAGCGGCACCCCCCGCCAGCGCGAGTAGGCGAGCCGGTACAGCGCGAGCTGGAACTGCTTGAGCTCGAGGTCGGCGGGGTCCTTCGGCGCCCGCCCGGTCTTCCAGTCGACGATCTGCACGCCGTCCTCCGTCGGGTACACCGCGTCGAGCTTGCAGACGACGACGTGGCCTGCGAGCTGGAGGTGGATCTCGATCTCGACCGCCTCCGGGCGCCGGTCGGCCCACTCCGAGCGCTCGAAGGTGGCGATCAGGGCGTCGAGCCGCTCCTGCTCGACGCTCGCGGGGCCGGCGTCGTCGAGCTCGTCGGGGAAGGTGTCGACCGCCTCCGCCCCGCCCTGGACGCCGAAGCGGTTCTCGACCCAGGAGTGGAAGGTCGTGCCGAGCCGGGTCTGCCGGTAGGGGCGCTCCGGCATCGGCCGGCGCAGCTGCGCCGCGACCTCGTCCGGCGTGCTGACGATGTCCTTGAACCGGGAGGCGGGGATGCGGGTGGGCAGCGGCGTGCGCTCGCCCCCGGCCAGCCGCACCGCCCGCTCGGCGAGCAGCAGGCGGATGTCGTCGCCGCGCGCCCCGAGCAGAGCGGGCTCGGCGCTGCGGACCCGGGCGGCGGCGGCGCGGACCCGGTCGCCGCGGGAGCCGAGCGGATCGTGGGGCCAGCGGAACGTGCGCGGGGCCCGCTCGAGCGGGTTCTCCTCGTTCGCGGGCTCGGTCGGCAGCGGCGGGATCGTGCCGGCCTCCTCGAGGTCGCGGAGGAAGACGCCCGGTCCGCGCGGCTTGGCCTGGCCGGCCCACCACGAGCCGCTGAGCAGGAGGTGGTGACGCGCCCGCGTGACGGCCACGTAGGCGAGACGCCGCTCCTCCGCCTCGTTGCGCTCGCGGAGGGTGTCGCCGAACGCTCCGATCGCGTCGACGACCTCCTTCTGCGTGCTGCAGCCGCGCCAGGCGAGATCGGGGAGCTCGGCGGCGTCGCCGCGGAACGCGTAGGGCATCGCGCCCAGTCTGACCCACCCGCGGAAGCCCTCGACCGGCGTGCCGGGGAGCTCGCCGTCGACCATCCGCGGGACGGCGACGAGGTCCCACTCCAGACCCTTGGAGCCGTGGATCGTCAGCAGCTGCACCGTCCCCGGCTCCGGGTCCTCCGGTCGCGGGGCCAGGCCGTCGCGCTTGTCCGCGAGGACGAGCCAGCGGAGGAATCCGCGGAGGGAGGAGCCGGTGCCGGCGCCGCGGTCGTCCGTCTGCAGGTACCCGGCCACCGCCTCCCGGAAGGCCTCGAGGTTGGCGCGGCCGTCCCCGCGCGACTCGTTCGCCTCGACCTCGATGTCCAGGCCCAGCTCCTGCTCGACCAGGGTGACGAAGTCGAGGAGGTCGAGCCCGGCCCGGGCGCGCAGCCGGGCGAACAGGGCGCCCGCCTCGTGCAGGCGCCGCAGGCCCTCAGCGCTGAATCCGCCGAGCGCGGAGTGGTCGATCCGCCCGTCGTCGCCGGGGCGGCGCGCCGCGATGAAGTCGAGGGCCTCGACGATCGAGCCGCCCTCGCCCTCGGTGACGGACGCGCGCATCCGCTCGCGCACCTCCTCCGGGAGCAGCCGGTGCGCGTGGTCGCGCGCCGCGAGCCACGAGGCGAGGTCGCGCAGCGCCTTGAGGTCGCGGACGCCCAGACGCCAGCGGGCGCCGGCCAGGAGGCGGACGAGCTCGCTGCCGGCGGCCGGGTCCTCGACCACGGTGAGCGCGGCGACGAGGTCGGCGATCTCGGGCTGCCGCAGCAGGCCCCCGATGCCGAGGATGTGGTACCGGACGCCGTGCTTCGCCAGCGCGGCGGCGAAGCGGTCCATGTGCGCGCGCACCCGGAAGAGCACCGCGGCCGACGGCGGCTCGGCGCTCTGGCGCAGGCGCCCGGCGAACCAGGCGGCGACGTCGTCCGCCTCCTCCTCGATCGTCTCGGGGAAGGTGAGCTCGACCGGGTGCTCGGAGGCCTGAGGACCCGCGCTCAGCGTGTCGACCGCGACCGCGCTCCCCGCCGACAGCGGCTCCACGATCGCGTTCGCGGCGGTCAGCACGCGGCGGCCGTTGCGCCAGCTCGTGCTGAGGGAGAAGCGGCCCGCTCCCCCGAAATCGGTGCCGAAGCGGCCGAGCCCCTCGGCGCTCGCACCGCGCCAGCCGTAGATCGACTGGTGCGGGTCGCCCACGGCCATCACTCCCTGCCCGGCGAAGAGCCGCGAGAGGAGGCGGGTCTGCAGCACGGAGGTGTCCTGGTACTCGTCGAGGAGCACCACCCGGTACCTCGCGCGGTGCTCGTCCACGATCCGCGGCACCCGGTCGACGATCCGCAGCGCGAGGGCCACCTGGTCCGAGAACTCGACGAAGCCGCGCTCGACCTTCGCCTCCTGGAACCGCTCGGCGAGCGCCGTCAGCACCGGCAGCGCGCCCACGGCCTGCAGCGCCTTCTCGAGCTCGCGGTAGAGCCCCGAGCCGCTGCCTCCGCGCGGCAGCTCGCCCAGGCGGAGGAAGTCCTCGGCGAACGCGGCGACCGCGGCCGGATCGGCGAGGTTGTCGGCGAGGTCGTGCGCGAGCGAGACGACGAGGTCGGTCAGCCGGTCGATGCCCGCCTCCACCTCGAGGATGCGCGGATCGGCCGTGTCGGCCACGACTCCCCGCGCGAGATGCCAGGCGGAGGCCTCGGAGAGCACGGTCGCGTCCCCCTCGCGGCCGATCAGGGCGGCGTTGTCGCGGAAGATCGTGTTCGCGAAGGCGTTGTAGGTCGAGACGGTGGCGGCCTCGAACGGGTCGGGCGCCGACTGCCCGGGCGCGAGCGGGAGCAGGCCCGCCGCGCCGAGCTGGTCGATCCTCCGCCCGATGCGCTCGCCGAGCTCGGCCGCCGCCTTGCGGGTGAAGGTGAGGCCGAGCACATCCGACGGCGCCGCGTGGCCGTTCGCGAGGAGCCAGAGGACGCGGTTCGCCATCGTCTCGGTCTTGCCGCTGCCGGCACCGGCGACCACCAGGGCAGGCTCGAGCGGCGCCTCGATGACGGCGCGCTGCTCGGCGGTGGGCGGGCGCAGGTCGAGGCGCTCGGCGATGGTCAGGGCGTCGATCACGGCAGCTCCTCCTCGAGGACGGCGGAGGGGTCGGGGTCGGCGGGGCCGGATGGATCGGCCGGCGCATCGGGACCCGGCTCCTCGGAGTCCTCCGGGTCCTCTGTCTCGTCGACCTCGTCGATCGCCAGGAGTCCGTCCCCCGGGACCTCGGGCACCGCGTGGATGCGGTACCGCAGGGCGTCGCCGGGGGAGAACGGGGTCGCGTCGAGCAGGCCCGAGAAGCCCGCCGCCGCCATGCCCAGGGCCGCGGCGCGGACGCGATCGCGCAGCCGCTCCAGCTCCTCCTCGCCGAAGCGCTCCTGGACCACCTCACGGTACGGCTTCCCGCGCACGCCCGTCGCCACGAAGAGCAGCTTCGCGCCTCCCCCGTCGGCCGGGTCGGCCGCCTCGATCGCCCCTTCGGCGACGGCGAGCTGGTAGCTGCCCAGCTGCGCGTGCTCGGCGATGTCGTCCTTGCGGGGGGTGCTGCGGCCCGTCTTGAGATCGACGATCGTGACGGAGCCGTCGGACGCGCGCTCGACGCGGTCGATCGAGCCGCGCACCCGGGCGGGCGGGACGTCGAGCTCGAACTGCTGCTCGCGGCCGAGGACCACGCCTCCCCCGCGCTCGAAGTCGGCGAGATAGCCCGCGAGGCCGTCGATCAGCCGCCGGGTGACGCGCTTCTGCCGCTCCCCCAGCCAGGGCGACTCGAAGACCAGCTCGGGCCACCGCGACTCGAGAGCCGCCCACAGCTCCTGCGGATCGGGCCGCTCGGCGTTCTCGAGGACCCAGTGCACGAGGGTGCCGACCCCCATCGCCGTGCTCGTCGTGGAGCCGGAGACGGCGTCGACGAACCAGTCCAGAGGGGACCGCTCGAAGGCCTCGAGGCGGCTCGGCGAGACGGAGACGGGACGCTCGGGGTCGCCGACGTCGAAGAGGGGCTCCGTGGTCGAGGGCTCGAGCACCCCGGACCAGGAGGAGGGGTCGGCGCCGGGGACCTCCGCGAGCGCCAGGGCGCTGAGCCCTCGGATGGCGGCGGGAGCCTCGGTCGAGCCCGGTGTGGTGGCGGTCCGGCGCAGCGCCGCCACCGCCCCGCGCAGCGTGAGCGGCACCGCGGAGGCGGGATCGAGCCGCGGCGCGTCCGGCGGGGTGAGCCGGAAGAAGAGGGAGGGCGTCTCGTCCTCGCCCGCGACGGCGCTGAGCACGAGCTGCCGCCGGGCGCGGGAGGCGGCCAGGGCGAACATCCGGAGCTCGTCGTCGAGAGTGGCCTTGCGGGCGTCGAGCGGCAGTCCACCCTCGCCGCGGGCGTGCCGCAGCAGGCCGTCCGGATCGAGCAGCGAGCCGCGCTGGCGGAGGTTGGGCCAGACGCCGTCCTGCAGCCGCGCCACCACCACGACGTCGAACTCCAGGCCGACGACGGAGGAGGGCGTGCCGATCAGGACCGCGTCCTCGACGGAGCGCGGAGCGAGCGTGTCCTCGGGGACCTCCGCCTCGAGGATCTCGGTGACGAAGCCGATCGCGGAGTGCCCGGTCGCCCGCTCCACGAACCGGCGCGCGGCGCTGAAGAGGGCGACCACGCCGTCGAGGTTGCGGTTGGCCTCGGCGGCGGTCAGGCCGGTGCCGAGGGCGAGCTCGCGCCAGGCGGACGCGACGCGGCTGGACTCCCACGCCGACCACAGGAGCTCCTCGATCGAGCCCCCCTCCTCGTGCAGGCGGCGGACCCGGTCGATCGTCACGGCCAGCCGCTCGGCCTGCCGGGCGGGAGCGGAGTCGATGGTCGCGAATCGGCCGGGCGCGGCGAGGGCCTCGACCAGCAGCGGGTCGCTCGCGCGGATGCCGCCGCCGGCCAGCTCCTCCGCCCGGAGCGCGAGCCGGAGCCTGCGCAGCCCCAGCCGGTCGACCCCGCCGAACGGGCCGAGCAGCAGCTCCGCCGCGAGCTCCGCGTCGAGGGGCCGCTCGCCGATCGCGACGCCGACCAGCACGAGCAGCGCCCGGGCCGCGTGATCGTCGCGCAGCGCCCGTCCGGCGAGCACGGAGCGGGTCGGCACCTCCGCCACCGCGAGCGCCTTCACCAGCGGCTGGACCGCGGCTCCGGAGCGGACGACGACCGCCATCCGCCGCCACGCCACTCCGTCGCGCAGCCGCCGCTCGCGCAGCAGCCGCGCCACCGTCGCCGCCTCGCGCGCCGCCGTCGGGGCGTGCAGCACCAGGACGGGTGCCGGGCCCGCGTCGGGGGCCGGAGCCGCGACCGCCGCCCGCTGCCGGCCGGCCGCCGCGGTGCCGATCCGCTCGGTGGCCGCCGACACGACCGCCCGCAGCGCGGCCGAGTGGCGGTGCACGCGCGCGAGCACCAGCGTCTCGACGTCGGACGCGCCGATGCTCGCGGCGAACCGGCCGAGCGTGTCGGAGGCCGCGCCGCGGTAGGCGCTGGTCGCCACGTCCGGGTCGCCCAGCGCGATCACGGTCACCCCGCGCTCCGTCAGCGCCCGCAGCAGCACGAGCGTCGACTCGCTCGCCTCCTGGAGGTCGTCGACGACGACGAGGCGCAGCGCGTCGATCCGCTCGCCGCCCTCGCCGGCGCGGATCGCCTCGGCCGCGTAGGCCGCGAACTCCGCCGCGTCCAGACGGGTGCCCGCCTGGGGCGCCATCCACTCGACCACCTCGCGCAGCTCGTCGAGCACGTCGGCCGCCGCGCTCCACTCGCCGCGCTCGGCGTCGACCCCGAGGGCGCGGATCGCGTCCGAGTCGAGCCCGTGCTCGGTCGCCCGCATCCCGAACTCGCGGAGCTCGGTCCGGAAGGTCCGCAGCCGCAGCACCTCGGGGCTGAATTCCTCCGGCCACCGCGGGCCGGTCCCCTCCTCGAGGTGGCCCTCGACGAGCTCCGAGAGGAGGGCGTCCTGCTCGCCGCCGGTCAGAAGGGTCGGCCGCTCGAGGCCGCGCTCCTTGGCGGAGGAGGTGACCGCCTCGAACGCGAGCGAGGTCGCGGTCCGGGCGAGCGGGCCCCGGGTCGGCACTCCCAGCCGCAGGGCGAGCACGTCGCGCAGGGCGGTGGCGGCGGTGCGGCTGGCCGCGAGCACCACGACCGACTCGGGCGGGTACCCCCGCTCGAGGACGCGCTCGGCGACCAGCTCGACGACCGTCGCGGTCTTGCCCGTCCCCGGCGCCCCGAGCACGGCGGCGCTGCGGCCCTCGGGCAGCGCGAGCACCGCGCGCTGGGAGTCGTCCAGCACGACCGCGGGCTCGCCCGGGAGCGCCTCGCCGACGGAGGCTGCGGTGGAGGGAGCGGGGGTCGCGGGAGCGGTCACACGACCACGGTAGCCACCGGGTCCGACACTCCCGCCCGTCCCCGCCGGGAGCCCCGGCCGCCCGCTCCGCTCACCGCGAAACCGGCGCGGTCGTCCGAGCGCGGTCCCGTATCCTGACACCCTCGTCCCCTCCCGAAAGGCACTGCTGGTGGAAATCCGTATTGGAATGGTCAACACCCCGCGCGAGCTCAACTTCGAGTCGTCGATGTCCGTGACCGAGGTCGAGAAGACGGTGACCACCGCTCTCGAGGCCGGCACCGCCGTCCTCCGCCTCCGCGACGAGAAGGGCAAGATCTACATCGTCCCGACCGCCACCATCGCCTTCGTCGAGGTCGGCTCCGAGGAGTCGCGCCGCGTCGGCTTCGTCGCCTAGAGCGTCCCGGGCGGACACGTCGTGGAGCTCCTCTTCATCACCCTGTTCGGGGTCCTGATCGGTCTCGCCGCGCGCTACGGGCTGCCGCACCGGCACCTGCACGGCTCCGTGCTGGTCCCGGCGATCGGCGGCCTCGTCGCCGCAGTCGTCTGGGTCGCACTGACCTGGGCGGGCCTGCCGTGGGACGGCGGCCTGATCTGGGTCCTGTCCCTCGTCGCGACCGCCGTGGTCGTCGTCCCGGTCGGCCTCTCGCTCGGGCGCAGCCGCGCCCGCCGCGACGAGGCCTCCCTGCAGGCGATGCTCTCGGGACGCGTCGCCCCCTGATCCGAGCCGGAGGCGCGGGAGTCCTCGGACTTCCGCGCCTCCGTCGTTCCGGATTCCGGGGCAGTGCGACGCCGGGAACCGTCAGGCCGTGAGCCCCAGCGCGTCCATCCGGCGCGTGTGCGAGGCGATGAGCTCGGTGAACACCGGCTCGATCCGCGACTCGTCGGAGTCGTGGTTGCCCGACCCCATCAGCGCGGAGCGCGCCACGAGGAGGGTGTCGCCCACCAGGCGGCGGCCCCAGACGGCCAGGCGCGAGCCCAGGCGCTCGTCCGCGGCGATCTCGCGGCGGAGGATCGCGATCACGCCGTCGACGCCCGTGTCCGCGCCGAGCGTCTGCGCGATGCGCGGCCCCACGTCGGTGGGCAGCCCGCCGGTGAGGCGGATGAAGAAGTCGTCGAGCAGGCCCGCCGTGATGTACGCCGAGAGCAGCGTCTCGTGGAGGTCCGCACCGCGGGTGAGCCGCTCGAAGGTGTCGATCGCGGGGCGGAACGGAGTCATGGCCTCGCCGGGCTCCACGTCGCGGCGGCGCAGCTCGGCGACGACCGCGTGGTGCTTCGCGAGCGCCGTGCCGGCGGCGGAGGAGATGGCCTCCTTGTCCGCGAGGTCGTCGGTCTCGGCGACGGCGCGCGCCAGCACCTCGAACACCGCGAGCTGGAGGTAGGCGACCTGGCCGAGGTAGGGCAGCACCTCGGGGGTGAGGTCGGCGAGGTCGACGCGGTCGCGCTTCTGGCTCGACTCCCCGCGGGGCGTCAGGCGGGGCACCTCGAGCAGGGGACGTCGACGTCGGAACCAGGCAGCCATTTCCTCAGCATAGGGCGCCGGAGGGGCGGGGTTCCGGGGCCGGCGGGGCCGGGAGCAGTAGACTCGCCGGGATGTCACCGGCGCTGGATCGGTGACCCTGCGCCCGGAGTCGTACAGGGGCGTAGACCGTTCGACACGACAGGCGCTTCACTCCGTGACTTTCTCCGATCTGAACATCGACGACGACATCGTCGCCGCACTCGCCGCCAAGGGCATCCTCGAGCCGTTCCCCATCCAGGAGCAGACGATCCCCCTGGCCCTGCAGAAGCAGGACATCATCGGCCAGGCCAAGACCGGCACCGGCAAGACCTTCGGCTTCGGCCTCCCCCTCATCCAGGCCCTCGGCACCGACCCGGAGCCGGGCGTCAAGGCGCTCATCGTCGTCCCGACCCGCGAGCTCGCCGTGCAGGTCACCGAGGACATCGAGCTGGCCGCCTCCAACCGGCCGACCAAGATCGTCTCGATCTACGGCGGCAAGGCCTACGAGGGCCAGATCGAGCAGCTGAAGGCCGGCGCGCAGATCGTCGTCGGCACCCCCGGCCGCCTCCTGGACCTCGCCGGGCAGCGCCTGCTCTCGCTCGCCAACGTGCAGGTGATGGTCCTCGACGAGGCCGACAAGATGCTCGACCTGGGCTTCCTCTCGGACATCGAGAAGCTGTTCGCGCAGACGCCGCCCACCCGCCACACCATGCTCTTCTCGGCGACGATGCCGGGCGCGATCGTCGCGCTCGCGCGCCGCTTCATGAACAAGCCCATCCACATCCGCGCGACCGACCCCGACGAGGGCATCACGCAGGCGAACATCAAGCACATCGTCTACCGGGCGCACTCGCTCGACAAGGACGAGGTCATCGCGCGCATCCTGCAGTCCGAGGGCCGCGGCAAGACCGTCATCTTCACCCGTACGAAGCGCGCCGCGGCCCGCATCGTCGAGGAGCTCAACGACCGCGGCTTCAACGCGGCGGCCGTGCACGGAGACCTCAACCAGGAGCAGCGCGAGCGCGCGATGGCGGCGTTCAAGGCCGGCAAGAAGGACATCCTGATCGCCACCGACGTCGCCGCGCGCGGCATCGACGTGAACGACGTCACCCACGTGATCAACCACACGATCCCGGACGACGACCAGACCTACCTGCACCGCGTCGGCCGCACCGGGCGCGCGGGCAAGACCGGCATCGCGGTGACCTTCGTCGACTGGGAGGACCTGCACAAGTGGGCCCTCATCAACCGGGCGCTGGAGTTCGGCCAGCCCGACCCGGTCGAGACCTACTCGTCGTCGCCGCACCTCTACACCGACCTCGACATCCCCGCGGGGACCAAGGGACGGCTGAAGCCGACCCCGATCCCCGCCGAGGCGAAGGCCGACGCGCGCCCGGACCGGGGCGAGCGCTCCGACCGCGGCGAGCGCTCCGAGCGGGGCGACCGGCCGCCGCGTCGCCGCACCCGCTCCGACTCCGCCGACTCGACCGCTCCGCAGCAGACCGGCCCCGCTCCCTCGAGCGAGAGCAAGGAGCACCACGACGGCAACAGCGAGCCGCGCCGCCGCACCCGGTCGCGCCGCCGCTCGCCGCGCCCCGACGCGCAGGCCTGAGCCCCCGCGCCCCGAGCCCGTCCCCCCGCGATCCGTCGCGGGAGGACGGGCTCCCGGCGTCTCAGCGGCTCTCCCGCGACTCAGCGGTGTCCCCACGCGACTCAGCGGCTCTCCGCCCCTCAGCGGTCACGGTGATCCGGCGGCTCTCCGCCTGTCAGCGGCTCTCCGCGACTCAGCGGGCGGAGGAGCGGATCGCGTCGACGGTCGCGCGCGCGGTCGTGTTCTCGCCCAGGCGGTTGGGCTTGCCCGTGCCGTGGTAGTCGCTCGAGCCCGTGGTGACGAGCGAGTACTGCTCGGCGAGCTCGCGCAGGCGGCGCTTGCCGTCGGCCGTGTTCTCGCGGTGCTCGACCTCGAGGCCGAACAGGCCGGCGTCGACGAGCTGCGGGAGGATCGACTCGACCGCGATCCCGCGGGCGCTCGCGGCCGGGTGCGCGATGAGCGGGACCCCGCCCGCCGCGCGGACCAGGCGCACGGCGTCGACCGGGTCGGGCGCGTAGTGCGGGCGGTAGTAGCCGCCGCGCCAGTCGAGGATCCCCGCGAAGGCCGCGGAGCGGTCGGTGGCCAGGCCGCGGGCGACGAGCGCGTCGGCGATGTGCGGACGCCCGATGGTCGTGCCCGGGCTGGTCTGGGCGAGGACGTCGTCCCAGGTGAGGTCGTAGTCGGCCGCGATCGCGGTGACGATCGCCTCCGCGCGGTGCGTGCGGGCCGAGCGGATGCGCGCGGTCTCGGCCACGAGCCCCGGATCCGCCGGATCGACGAGGTACGCGAGGACGTGGACGCTGGCCCAGCCGACGCGGGAGGAGAGCTCCATGCCGGGCAGCAGGTCGATGCCCGCCTCCTCGGCCGCGGCGAGCGCCTCGGCCCAGCCGCCGGTCGTGTCGTGGTCCGTGAGCGCCACTCCGGCGAGCCCGGCCGCGGCCGCGGCGCGCACCAGGACGGCCGGAGCCTCGGTGCCGTCGGAGACGACGGAGTGGGTGTGGAGGTCGTAACGGCCCCCGTCGACATGCATGCGCTCATCGTAGACGCGCCGCCTGCGAGCCCTCCGATGCCCTAGTAGCCTGGGCGGCGATGGGGACGAGACTGGTGAAGACCGCGGTGGCGGTGATCGTGGCGATCGCTCTGCTGGTGGTCGCGGCGCCCGGCTTCTTCGGGATCGCCCGGGAGGCCCCCTTCGCCCAGCTGGTGCCGTTCCGGCTCGCGACGGGCGCGGCGGCCGTCGGGCTCGCCGCTGTCCTGGTCGTGATCGCGGTCCTCGTCGCTCCGGTCAGGCGCCTCGCGCTGGCCCTCGCGGCGCTCGGCGTCGTCTTCGCGCTCGTGCTCGCGGGAGTGCAGGGAGCGCGGGGCTACGACTCCGCCGCTCCGCGCGCCCACCGCCTCGCCGACGTGCGCCTCGCGACCTGGAACGTGCTGCACGACGGCGTGCCCGTCGACACGATCGCCTCGCTCGCCCGGGAGAGCGCGGTCGACGGCATCGCCCTCCTCGAGGTCTCGCAGACGCACGCGCAGGACGTCGTGAACGCGCTCAGCGCCCAGGGGATGTCGATGACTCTCCACTACGCCGGGTCGGGCGCCGACGACGGGGCGGCCCTGCTGCTCTCCCCCTCGCTCGGCGGCTACAGCGTCGACACCGCCGCGGTCGTCACCGGATCGACACCGTCCCTCGTCGCACGCCCCGACACTCCCGAGCGCCCCGTCCTCGCCGCGGTGCACACCATGGCGCCGATCCCCTCGCGCCTCGCGGAGTGGCGGAGCGATCTGCTCTCGGTCTCCGCGCTCTGCTCCGCGGAGGAGGACGTCGTGGTCCTCGGCGATCTGAACTCCACGGTCGACCACTGGACCGGGCTGCCGGGCTCGGCCACGCTGGGCGGCTGCCGCGACGCGGGGACCGTCGCGGGCGGCGCCGCCCTGGGCACCTGGCCGTCCTCGGTCCCGCCCGCGCTCGGCGCCCCGATCGACCACGTCCTCTTCTCCGGACGCTGGGAGGTCTCGGGCTACCAGGTCGTCGACGACCGCGACGACGCCGGGAGCGACCACCGGCCGCTGGTCGTCCAGCTCTCGGTCCGCGGGATGGTGAAGGACGCGTCCTGACGTTCCTCCCCGACGCCGACTCCCCGTCCTCCTCCCCCGCCCGGCCCGTGGCGGCCCCGGCGGCCGGGCGGAGGAGGACAATGGGAGTCATGACGAACACGG
>NZ_PSVG01000050.1:0-2434 GCF_002930885.1 Rathayibacter sp. AY1F2
GGACCTGCCGGTTCCCCGGCTGCACCCGCTTGTCCTCGACGGCCGAGGCCGACCACACCCTCGAGGGGCGGACCGGGACGCGGGCGGACCGGGACGCGGGCGGACCGGGACGCGGGCGGACCGGGACGCGGTGGCCGACGCCCCGAAGCGCCGAAGCACGACGGGACACGGGGTTCGAGGCTCGGAGCTCCGGGACACGGGACACGGGGCTCGGAGCTCGGAGCTCGGAGCTCGGGGCTCGGAGCTCGGAGCTCAAGGCTCGACGAAGCGCCAACGTGCCGACGGACCTCGCGGCGCCGGAGGTGAGAGAGCGCGAGGGCGCCTGGGCGTGTCCAGGCACGGCGATTCACCGCCTCGCGGCCGACGGAGTGTCGAATCGCCCGGCATGTCGGGCTGCGGATCAGAACGGCGGAGGCGCGTCCACGAACCGCGGCCGCGTCGGCGACAGCACCGATGGCGACGGTCGAGGTGACGACGGTCGCGATGACCTCAGCTGCGATGACGAGGATCGTGGTGACAGCGGGTGCGGCTGCTGCTCCGGCTGCGGCTCCGGCTCCGGTTCTTGCGCCGACTGCGGCGTCGGTCGTCGCGTGGGCGGCAGCGGAGCCCCGGGCAGCGCCCGCGGTCGGTCGGTGATCCGTCGGCCGGTGGGGGTCGTCCAGACGACGGTGCCGTCCGGATGGAGGGTGTAGGTCCAGCGGTCGCCGTGGCGGACGTGGTGGTGCGCGACGCAGAGCGAGGCCAGGTTGCCGAGGGCGGTCTCGCCTCCGTTCCGCCACTCGAGGGTGTGGTCGGCCTCGGCCGTCGAGGACAAGCGGGTGCAGCCGGGGAACCGGCAGGTCCGGTCGCGCAGCTGCAGCTGGAGGCGCATCCGAGGGGGCGGGACGCGGAGGGTCCTGCCGACCGACGTCACCACTCCCGTGTCCGGATCGGTCAGCACCCGCGTGAAGGTGGCCGCCGTGCGGACGAGCTCCCGGGCGACGTCGGCGGGGACGAGACCGTAGCCGTCGAGTTCGGCCGGCGCGTCGTCGAGGCCGACGGCGGTGCTGGCGGCCAGGGTGAGGCGCACGTCGGCGCGGACTCCGGAGACCGAGGCGTGGATTCCGGAGCCCGAGGCACGGACGGCGCTCGCTCCTTCTCCCGAGGATCCGTCTGCGGAGATGTCGCCGTCGATGAGCAGATCGACGAGCGCGTCGGCCCGCAGCTGCGCGAGCGTCCGGCCGTCGCCGAGGGAGATGTCAGCGTCTCCACCGGCGCCGCCACCCGTCTCCGCGCCGAGCCCGGCACCGGCACCAGCACCAGCACCAGCACCAGCACCAGCACCAGCACCAGCGTCCGTCCGTGCGCCGACTGCCACCGGAGCATCGCCACGGGCACCAGCACCGCTCTGTGCAGTCGCAGTCGCAGTCGCAGTCGCAGTCGCACTCGCACTCGCACTCCCACTCGCACTCGCACTCGCACCTGCACCTGCACCTGCACCTGCACCTGCACCTGCACCGAACCCGATCCCCGCCGCGTCCGCCCCGTCGCGGAGCGAGCGGGCGATCCGGTCGAGACGGTTGTAGGCGCCGACCGCGACCGGGGCCGGCAGCAGGGCGCAGAGCGTGGCCATGCCGTCGGCCTCTGCTCCGAGCCACACGCTGCGATCCTCTCGGGCGCGGGCGTGGCGCTCGGTGAACGGCTGCTCGTGCAGCTCGTCGCGCAACCGCGCCACGGTCCGGCGGAGCTGGGTGGGCGTCTGCGAGAGCGCCGCGGTGGCCGCCCGCTCGTCGAAGGACGCGCGCGACGGAGCGGGGAGGGTCGCGGCGGCGGCGCAGACGACCTCGCCGGCCTCCCAGAGGATCCGGGCCTCGGCCAGGAGGGTGCGGGTCGCCGGGAGGTCCTCGATGAGGGGCCGAGCGTGCTCGAGACGCCGAGACGCCACGCGCTCCGACATCCCGAGCGCCGTCGCGAACTCGGCTCGGATCGAGCGCTCCACGAGGTCTCCCGCCTCGCTCCGGGAGAGACGGCTCCCCCGCGCGAACGACTCCGGCACGAGCAGCGCCGCCCGGTACGCCGTGTGCAGGGCGACAGCCCCCGCGAGCAGCACCGGCGCCGAGGAGCGGGCGAGCCCCGCCGCGAGACCGGCGAGCGCGCGCACCGCGTCGAGCGTCTGCGCCGTCTCGACCGCGCGCACCGCCTCGACCACCTGCACCGCGTCACCCGAACTTCTCATACGTGTATTGAATCAGCGACCACCGACATCGGGCCGGGGCCCGTGACCAGGATCGGGACAAGGGAGCCGGTACCCCACCTGTGGAGGGAAGGACCGCCGGCGAGCGCGGGCTCGCACACCGCTGTCCGCGCGATTCCTGAGCCGAGCCACCAGCCCGCGCCGCCCGCCCCGCTCGAACCCGTCCGCTCGAACCCGCCCCGACCCGGCCGCCCCCGGCTC
>NZ_PSVG01000051.1:0-2006 GCF_002930885.1 Rathayibacter sp. AY1F2
GCCGCCGCTGCGGCGGGCGTCGGCTGGTCAGGGGCACGGACTCAGCCGGCGTCGTCATGCTGAGAAGGCTACGTCCGCCGGTCCTGCTTGAAAGACCACCGAGGTGTGACCGGTACCGATCTGCCGGTGTCGATAAGAGCGAACTGACGCTGAGCCCATGCGCCCGCGGACGCGACGTTGGCACAAAATTCTCGAGCGTCCGCGTTTTCGAGGCCGCCGCGACATGTGCTGTGTAGAGGCGAAATTGGAGGGCCTGCGTTGAATCACTTCACCACTGTCGAACTGGACAGCACCAACCCGTACCCGAGCCTGCCGCCCCAGTGGGGCGAGGAGGCAGTCAAGATCATGCTCGACGCCGAACCCACTCGCGCGGTCCGTCGCAGACGGCGGCTGTGGACGGCATCTGCGCTGGCCGGGCTGGTACTGACGGGCGGGGCCGGCGTCGCAGTCGCCGCTCCACTACTGAATCGTCCGGTGCTTATGGGCGAGGTGATGCCGTACGTCGTGACCGTCGACGGCGAGTCGTGCTCTGCGACGATCCAGGTGCAGCCCGAGGACCCCGCGAACCGGGCGCTCAACACCCCTGAAGGGATGGCCGCGGCCGAACAGGCGCTACGCGGGCTTGATCTGGCCAATCTCGATATCGGATCGGCGCCGGAGTTCATGTTCCCGCCGAACACTCCCAAGCTTGCTGTTCAGCAACGCTGGAGCGGGATCTCATCCGTGGCGTTGCAGCTTGTGATTCAGCAGCTCAAGGACCAGGGCTTCACCGAAGAGGTGTCGATGGCTTCATCGATCGACTGTGGAAGCGAATGATGCGGACCGCTGACGAGCGAGCACACATCCTTCGCACCGCGATCGAGGACAACGCCGCGGACCTGCTCGCGTACCTGCTCCGGCGTACCTCGAATCACGAGGACGCCGCCGACCTGCTCGCAGAAACCGCGGAGACGGCATGGAAGCGCATCGCGATCATGCCCACCGACCCTGTCCGCGGCCGCATGTGGCTCTTCGTCACTGCCCGCCACAAGCTCGCAAACCATCAGCGGAAAAAAGTCGGGCAGGACCGCCTGACGACGGTCCTCGCGGACGACCTCCGCCAGAACGGTCAACAGCTCCCGATGCCATCCGATGACCAGATTGACGTGCAGAGGGCCGTGCGCTCGTTGCCAGCGAAACTCAGAGAAGTCATCGAACTCGTTCATTGGGATGGATTCACTGTGACCGAAGCGGCGCGAGTTCTCCGCCTGCCGACGTCCACCGCCCGCACCCGCTACGCCGCCGCGATCGTGCTGCTGCGCCAGACGCTCTGTGACCACGACACCGAACAGCTACCGGATCTCGCCGCATCGAGATAGCTGAACCTGCCACCTGCTGGCCGCCCCACTCGGCGCAAGGAGTGCGCAGTGTCGTTCCGTGAAGGGATGGTTGACCGGACAGTTGCGAAGCGGATCTCGTCTGAGACGATCGGCTCGGATCGGACACCACTAAGCATGAGCACGCCACCAGAAGCAGCAGCACTCGCGCGAGACGCTGCGGCGCGCACCGATGACGCCGCCCTGATGGACGGCGCGCGGCGAGGTGACCGGGCTGCGTTCGGCCGGCTTTACGACCGGCACGCGGCGACGACCTACCGCTACGCCCTCAGCATCGTCCGCGCGCCCACCGACGCCGAAGACGTCGTGCAAGACGTGTTCCTCACCACGTGGATGCGGATCAACGACGTCGCGATCGTGGACGCATCCGCCCTCCCGTGGCTGCTCACCACCGCACGGTTCACCGCGCTGAACCTCATCCGAACCAAGACCCGTGCACGGAACCGCACCGAGGACGCGGACCTGTCGCTGCACCCGGATCGACGTGGCACCCCTGACGAGGAAGTCACGAGACGCCAGCTCGCCGCGGCAATCGAGGAAGCCGTCTCCGAGCTCTCCGACACCGATCAAGCGCTGTACTACCTGTGTATCGAGCAGGGCAGCAGCTACGCCGACGCCGCGAAAGCACTC
>NZ_PSVG01000052.1:0-1930 GCF_002930885.1 Rathayibacter sp. AY1F2
CGCGATCGTCGTGTCTTCATCGGTGCCGGCGCCATGAGTCGTGGTCCACAGCTCGCGGCCTGACAGGGGGATGAGCGTCTGCATTTGCTCATCCAAGCCAGTGTCCGTGGTCGTGCCAAGGAGTCGTCGCTCATTCACGCTGCCTTACTCCGGTGCTGTCCGTTAGGGGATCGTTCAGCGGGCCGCTGAGCCGGCAGGTGTTGCTCTCGGACGCGTTACGGGTCGCGGCCGAGAGCAGGGCGACACCGGCGGCTCCCCGCCGGTCTGGCGCGTGCGGCGTCAGCAAAGTCCCCACTTCTCGACCGCACCGCCACAGTGGAGCCACCTGCGCACTGCCCGAGCGTCATCCGAGCTGGATGCTGCTGCGCAGTTCACCGCCACTCCGCGTCTCGAGCGTTCACCGGTCAGGTCCGGGCGATGCTCCTGGGGAGTGATGCCGTGTCAGCTGGTGGGGGAGACGTCCGGTGCGACGGTTTCCGGGAAGTCTGCCGGGGTGTGCGCCGTCTCGTGCGTGAGGGTGTCGACTGACCAGGTGCCCGCGTGTAGGCGCAGCGTCGCCTCCTGCGGGAACGAGTAGGCGTACTCCGGAGCCGCTTCGCCGGCCTCGTACGGGCTCCGCTGAAGGGTCGTGCTCTCGGTGAACGTCACCGTGGCCGAGTCGCCCGTGATCTGCACCGAGTCCAGCGACACGTCGGTCTCGAACGCCGTGAAGGACTCCCCGAGCTCGAGGTAGCGGTCTCGCTGAACGCGCAGCCGGGCGTCATCCTCCACGATCACCGCAAGCCGCCCCGGCGTCGAGGTCGATTCCGGGACGCCGAGGCCGGTGAGCTGCGGCGATCCTTCGACCAGGCTCTGAGCGTTCCGGTGCTCGAGGTCTGAGATCAGTGCCGTCGAGATAGCCTGGTTCTGCGACGACGAGGATGCGAGGCCGACGATCACCGCTGCGCCGGCTCCCGCGACGCACACAGCGCTCAGGGCTAGGACAAGCACTCCGGCAGGGCGCACAGCTCTCTCCTCACGGGAAGCCGATGACCGGCTGCTGCGAGCCTATACACCACGGTGTGACTACCCGAGAAGGGACAGCGTCGTCGCCCCGATGAACGGGCTATGACGACGTCGGTTCGGAGGGCGTACGGTGACGGGCGTGGACGACTCCAGCGACCGAGCGAACCGGTGGGCGGTCGGCCTCGGTGTCGTCGTGCTCCTACCTGCCGCTTTGTGGACGATGGTGAGCAGCGTCCTAATGGGCTTCGCGACGGACTCGTGCGCAAGCGCGAGGCCCTGCGACCGCGGACTGGCTGATGCGGGCATGGCGGTCGGCTTCTTCGGCGCCCTCGGCGTCTCCGTGGCTGTGATCGCGGCGTTCCTCTTCAAAGTCGGGCCGCGCGGGGTCAGCGCGTGGATCCCGTGGACGGGCGTCGGGCTCATCGTCCTCACTGGCATGGCTGCCCAGCTCCTGGTTCACGCTGCCACCTGAGCATTGTCGCGGCCTTGAATGTGCACGCTGCGGTCCCTGCCTGCCCTTGCGTTGCCTCATGGTCGCGTCTCGGCCTGAAATGCGCAGCGCCGTTCCGAAAGGGGAGTGTCTGTCGCGGGTCATCAAGAAGCCCACCGGCTCTTAGGCTGACCCGATGAGTTCCCCGGCACCGACCCGCCCGTTCGTGGGCGCTGCTCGCGTCGCCGTCGGTGCAGCGGCGATCGCGGTGATCCTCCACACCTACGCGCTGAGCATCGTGGCCGGCGACCCGAATCCGTTCGACTACTTCGGCTACTTCACGAACCAGACCAGCCTCCTCGCGAGCGCGGTGCTCGTCGTCGCCGGATCGGTCGCGCTCGCCCGCCGTCCGACGCCGGTGTGGCTGAGCTACGTCCGCGGCGCGGCGACGGCCTACTCGATCGTCGTCGCCGTGATCTACAACACCCTCGTTCC
>NZ_PSVG01000053.1:0-1694 GCF_002930885.1 Rathayibacter sp. AY1F2
ACTCCGGCCTCGCGGGCGGCGAGGGTGCGGCGCTGTCCGGCGCGGACGATGACGTTGCCGTGCTCGTCGCGGCGGGCGAGGACCGGGGTGATGACGCCGTTCTCGCGGATCGACGCGATGAAGTCCTTGGTCAGCGGGGCGCTGGTTCGGACGTTCTGCTCGATCACGAGGGTGGTCGGGTCGATGTGCTGAACGGTCCCGGTTCCGGTGGTGATAGTCACGATGGTTTCTCCTCAATCGGTGTGCGACCATGAAGGTGACAAGTCCCGTGGTTCTAGTCCAACTACGGGGCTTTTGTCGTCTTCCTGATCGTTTTTCTTTGCCTCTCCGGCGAGTGAAAACCAATTGAGTGGAGTCGGCGGAGTGACGCCGATCCCGGGCGAAACAAGCCCGAAGGGCGCGTCCGGGATCGGTGGCACGCAGCCGATGGAGCGAGATAGGTTGAAACCGCGGAGAGGTGAAGAAAACCTAGAAACGCGCCGCGCAGCGGCTCCCGCCGGCGGTGCTCCGTCACCGCTGCGCGAGCGCAGCTCGCGCCCCCGACCGGGGAGACGGGTGTGGCCTTCGCCGTATACGCGACCGCGGTTCCGTCCAGCGCGAGACTGCGGCCTGTGGCACTGTGTGCAGATGATGATGTGGCGTGAGACGGCATCAGCCGAAGCGCAAGAGGATCTCGACGGCCTGCTCGATCTGACGATGACTCGCGCCGTTGAGGCTCTCGGAAAGCGCGGTGAGCTGGGCCCGTTCTCCGCCTCGATCGACACCGACGGGCGCAGCGTTCTGAGCATGGTGGGGCCGGAGCCGGGTCGCGGGAACAACTCGTCCCAGGCGGACCTCGACGAGCTCCGGCGTGCGAGCAGAGAGAACCGGCAGTCGTTACGGGCGGTCGCGTACGTCAGCGTGGTCACGATCAGCGGGAGCGGTGATGCCATCCGAGTCGAGTCGGAACATCGGGAGGGCATCGCGCTGGTGGTCCTGGTTCCCTACACCCGGCTTCGTCTTCGCAAGCAACTGAAACTCGGCGAGATGCGCCTGCAGGCCGGCGTAGTCGACATCTGGGCGCCGGAGGTCTGACTTCCTCGCGACCGATGACCACGCATGACCGCGTGTCCCACGAGGAACGCGATGCCGAGCGTGAGCCAGGCCAGCAACCAGGCGAGCAAAGGACCTGCCGCGTAGCGGCTCCCGCCGGCGGTGCTCCGTCACCGCTGCGCGTGCGGAGCTCGCGTCCCGCCTCCGGCGGAACACGGGGGAGCGCGAGGGGATCGCCCCTCGTGGCCGGCCCGAAGGCCGGCCCCTCCCCCGCGCTACTCGGCGGGCGTCAGGAACGCGATCAACGCGGCGGCCTCGGCGGTACCGTCGTCGTAGACAGGCATCCCGCCGGGTCCGCACTCCCCCGGCAGTCCGAGCGTATTGCGGGTGTGCGCGAGGATCTCCGCGTCGGTCGCGGTGGCGTTCTCCGGGTCCTCGTCGCGGCTGGTCGCGAGGATGAGGGCGAGCTGGTCGGCGCTCGCGCGGCCGGTGTCGGTGCGGGTCATGGTGTGGTCCTCTCAGCGGTTCAGGAACGGGGCGACGCGGCGGATCGCTGCGCGGCGGGCGTGGGCGACGCAGTGGCGGAACGAGCCGCTGGTGATGCCGTGCAGCTGGTCGGAGTGCCACGCCTCCCAGACCCCGGACTTGCGGCGGGTGACGTG
>NZ_PSVG01000054.1:0-1556 GCF_002930885.1 Rathayibacter sp. AY1F2
AGCGACCTGTGGTGGCGCACCGCCGTCTTCTACAACCTCGACGTGAAGACGTTCATGGACTGGGACGACGACGGCGTCGGCGACCTCGAGGGCCTCGTCCACCGGATCGACTACCTGGCCGAGCTCGGCGTCAGCTGCCTCTGGCTCGCGCCGTTCTACCGGTCCCCCGGCCGCGACAACGGCTACGACATCAGCGACTTCTACGGAGCGGACGAGCGCTTCGGGCACCACGGCGACGTCGTCGAGGTGATCCGGACCGCCCACGACCGCGGGATGCGCGTGATCGTCGACCTCGTCGTCAACCACACCTCGGACCAGCACCCCTGGTTCCAGGCCGCCCGCTCCTCCCCCGACAGCCCGTACCGCGACTACTACGTCCGGCGCGACGAGCCGCCCGCCGATCAGCCCGCGAACGTGTTCCCGGACGCGGAGGACGGCGTCTGGTTCCGCGACGAGGAGGCGGGCCAGTACTACCTGCACCACTTCTACCGGCACCAGCCCGACCTCAACACCGAGAACCCGGCCGTGCGCGACGAGATCGCGAAGCTCATCGGGTTCTGGCTGCAGCTGGGCGTCGACGGCTTCCGGGTCGACGCGGTGCCCTACCTGATCGAGCCCGGCGAACGCGACGAGCACGAGTGGCTGCGCCTGCTGCGCCGCTTCGTCTCGCGGCGCTCCGGCGAGGCGATGCTGCTGGGCGAGGTCAACGTGACCCGCGAGGAGCAGCTCGGCTTCTTCGGCGGCGAGGACGCGGACGAGCTGTCGATGCAGTTCGACTTCATCGGCAACCAGCGCCTCTACCTCGCGCTGGCCCGCGAGGAGGCGGCGCCGCTCGTCGAGGCGCTCGCGAGCCGCCCCGAGATCTCCGTCGGCAGTCAGTGGGCGAACTTCGCGCGCAACCACGACGAGCTCACCCTCGACCAGCTGAGCGACGACGAGCGCGACGAGGTCTTCGCGGCGTTCGCTCCGGAGCAGTCGCAGCGGATCCACGGGCGCGGCATCGTCCGCCGCCTCCCGCCGATGGTCGACGGCGACCCGCGCCGCGTCCGCCTGGTCCACAGCCTGGTCTTCTCGCTGCCCGGGACCCCGGTGCTGTACTACGGCGAGGAGATCGGGATGGGCGAGAACGCCGACATCCCGGGCCGCAGCGCCGTGCGGACCCCGATGCAGTGGAGCAGCGCTGCCAACGGCGGGTTCTCGCGCGCCGACGCCTCCGACCTGATCGCCGCCCCTCCCGGCGGCGGCTTCGGACCCGAGCACGTGAACGCGGCCGCGCAGCTCCAGGATCCGGACTCGATCCTGGCCCACGTGAAGGGCCTCGCCTGGCTGTACCGGCGGTCGCCGGAGATCGGGTGGGGCGAGTACACGCACCTCCCCTGCGACGAGCCGAGCGTGCTCGCGCACCGGATGTCCGCGTCGACCGGCACGACCGTCGCGGTGCACAACCTGGCGTCGAACCCGCGCACGGCGCACCTGACGCTTCCCGACACCCCCGCCGGGGCGCGGCTGGTCGACTCCCTCGGCGGCGAGTCGCTCCCGCTCGACGAGGACGGCGC
>NZ_PSVG01000055.1:0-1465 GCF_002930885.1 Rathayibacter sp. AY1F2
AGAGCGGATCGCAGGCGCCGGAGCGGGTGGATCGGCCGATCGGGACGGGCGAGGAGCCCGCAGGGGTGCAGGGAAGGCCCGCGACGACGGGTGGAGGAGAGGAGCGCGACGTGCAGGTGACGCAGCTGGCGCTCAGCGACTTCCGGAACTACGAGTCGGTCGACGTCGAGCTCGTGCCCGGACCGAACCTCTTCGTCGGCCGCAACGGCCAGGGCAAGACGAACCTCGTCGAATCGCTCGGCTACCTCTCCACCCTGGGCTCGCACCGCGTGTCGAGCGACCAGGCGCTCATCCGCGCCGGCCGGGACAGCGCCGTGGTGCGCGCCCGCCTCCGCAACGGCGAGCGCGACCTGCTGGCCGAGGTGCAGATCAACCGCTCCTCCCCCAACCGCGCGCAGATCAACCGCGGCGGGATCAAGCCGCGCGAGCTCCCCCGCTTCTTCTCCAGCGTCCTCTTCGCCCCGGAGGACCTCCTCCTCATCCGCGGCGACCCGTCGGCCCGCCGCCGCTTCCTCGACCAGCTGGTGATCCTCCGCTCCCCGCGGATGAGCGCCGTCCAGGCCGACTACGAGCGGGTGCTGCGCCAGCGCAACTCGCTGCTCAAGTCGGCGCGCGCGAGCGGCGTCCGCGACCCGTCGAAGCTCGGCACCCTCGACATCTGGGACGAGCGCCTGATCGCGCTCGGGACCGAGATCATGCAGTCGCGCCTCACCCTGGTGGAGGAGCTGAGCGGACCCGTGCGCGCCGCGTACGAGGCGGTCGCCGGTGCCGACCAGCGTCCGGTGCTCCGCTCCCGCCTGAGCATCGAGGGCGCGGTCGACGACGACGGCGAGCCCGTGGAGCAGCCGGGCGCCGCGTCACCGGCGGCGGGCGAGGGACTGGCGGAGGCGTTCGCGTCCGCCCTGGCCGGGGTGCGCCGCCGCGAGCTCGACCGGGGCGTCTCCCTCGTCGGCCCGCACCGCGACGACGTGCAGTTCGAGCTGAACGCGCTGCCGGCCAAGGGCTACGCCAGCCACGGCGAGAGCTGGTCGTTCGCGCTGGCGCTGAAGCTGGGCGCCGCGGAGCTGCTCCGGCGCGACTCCCCCATGGGCGATCCGGTGCTGATGCTCGACGACGTCTTCGCCGAGCTGGACGCGCGCCGGCGCGAGCGGCTCGCCTCGGTGGTCGCCGACTACGAGCAGGTCCTGATCACCGCGGCCGTCTTCGACGACGTCCCGGAGGCGCTGGCCGCGCACACCGTGCGGATCGAGGCCGGTCGGATCGTCGGCACGGGCGCCGCCGCCGCGCCGATCGCCGTGCCGGAGCCGATCGCACCCGACTCCGCCTCGTCCGATCCGGTGTCCTCCGACTCCCCTCCTCCCGGTCCCGAGTCCTCCCGCTCCTCTTCTCCCGATCCGGTCTCGTCCGACTCCCCTTCTCCTGGTGTCGTCTCCTCCGCCGCGGCCTCCTCCTCGGAGCCCGCGTC
>NZ_PSVG01000056.1:0-1003 GCF_002930885.1 Rathayibacter sp. AY1F2
CGGTCGAGTCCTCCGCGAACGGCTACCGGCTCGCGCGCGAGGCGTACGCGGCCTACCTGGAGGCGCAGCGCAGCCGCGACGTCGAGCCCGACACACCGCACGACAGGAACGAGCACCCATGACGCTGTCCACTCCTCAGACCGCCTACGCCTCCGCCAAGCTCCAGGGCACCGGAGTGGGACGCGGGCTGGCCCTCGGGCCGGTCCTGCGCATGCCGGAGCCGCTGCCCGAACCCGAGGACACCGCCAGCACCCGCAGCGTCGCCCAGGAGGAGGAGCGCGCCGTCTCGTCGCTCTCCGCCACCGCCGCGACGATCCGCCACCGCGGCGAGCGGGCCGGCGGCTCGGCGAAGGACGTCCTCGACGCCCAGGCCCTGATGGCCGAGGACCCGTCCCTCGCGGACGACGTCAAGGCGCGGATCGCCGGGGGCAAGACCGCGGAGCGCGCCGTGCACGAGGCCTTCGCCGGCTTCCGCGACCTGCTCGTGGCGATGGGCGGCTACATGGCCGAGCGCGCGACCGACCTCGACGACGTCTCGCAGCGCGTCGTGGCGCACCTGCGCGGCGTCGCCGCTCCCGGCGTCCCCGAGTCGGACGAGCCGTTCGTGCTCGTCGCCCGTGACCTCGCTCCGGCCGACACGGCGCTGCTCGACCTCGAGAAGGTCCTCGGTCTGATCACCAGCGACGGAGGACCGACCTCGCACACGGCGATCCTCGCCCGGGAGAAGTCGATCACCGCCATCGTCGGCACCACCGGCGCCCTCGACCTGCGGGACGGCCAGCTCGTCATCCTCGACGCCACCTCCGGCGTCGTGACGGTGAACCCCTCGGACGCCGAGATCGGCGCCGCGAAGTCCTCGATCGCCGAGCGCGCCGAGATGCTCGCCGCACCGGTCGTCCCCGGCGCGCTGGCAGACGGCCACGCCGTGCCGCTGCTCGCGAACCTCGGCTCGGCCGACGGCGCTGCGAACGCGGTCGAGCTCGGCGCCGAGGGAGTGGGGCTG
>NZ_PSVG01000057.1:0-989 GCF_002930885.1 Rathayibacter sp. AY1F2
TCTGCGATCACGACCGGATCAGAGAGGGGTCGGCCGAAGCGGGTCCCGTTCGCCCGCGCAGCGGCGATGCCGGCGTTGACGCGTTCGACGATGAGCTCGCGCTCGTACTCGGCGAGCGTGGCGAGCATGTTCAGCATCAGCCGGCCGGTAGATGTAGACGGGTCGATGACATCCGAGATCGACTGCACCTGCACGCCGCGCTCGCGCAGCAGGTTCACCGTGTTCAACACATCGATCAACGAGCGGCCGAGGCGATCGACTCGCCAGACAACGACGATGTCCCCGTCCTCCGCGTACTCGAGCAGCTTCTTCATCCCCCGCCGCTCAATCGCCGACTTGCTCCCGGACGTCACGTCCGCGAATACGTCGCGCTTCTGCACGCCAGCCGCCACGAGCGCGTCAACCTGCAACTGCGCATCCTGACTGGATGTACTCACACGCGTATAACCGAGAAGTCTCACGTGTCCAGTCTGACTCAGAATGTCCTTCCCAGCAGACTTCTGAGACGAAAGACTTCGAGACAAGTTACCGAGACAGCGGGACCTCCGCCGTCCCGTCCGAGGCCGACCTCGGAACGGCCGTCGACGAGATGTCTCAGAAAGCTACTGGTTTCTACAACATGCCTTTATGGCCTTTCTGGGCGCAGTCGGTCAATCGCACACAAAACCTAGGAACGAGTGGCTGCCCGACGAGTGAAGCCGTTAGCGTCTCCGTTCCGTCGCCGCTAGGCAGGCCGAGACAAGAACCAGTCTTAGGAGGGCTCGACATTGACGCGCCGGCACGCTGAACACGCATCAACAGATGCAGCGAGAACGAGCGCGAGCTCATCGTAGACGGGTCAACGCCGACATCGCCGCCGCGCGGGCGAATGGGACCCGCTTCGGCCGACCCCTCTCTGATCCGGTCGTGATCGCAGAAAAGCTTTCGATCACCACCGACGCTCGCGCTCGCGGCCGCACCGCCGAGGACGCCGCTCACCTCGTCGGATG